>PXQH01000023.1 GCA_003022125.1 Cyanobacteria bacterium QS_8_64_29
TTGTAGCGGTAGCTCAGGACCAACACTGATAAAAGCCTAGCTACTCTTATTAAAATAGCACAGTTAGCCGCCCTAAAGGGCGGGGCTTGTATCCCCGCTAGCTTCGGTCATGCTCGAATCCTTGTGATGTCACTCGCATCTCGGGCCGATCAAGCAGAGCGCACAATCGCCCGGACGCGCCCAATATAACGGAGCCAACCGCCGTTAGGAACCCCCGGCTGCTACGGGGGCCAAGTTTTGCTGCAGCACGCGGGTCAGCAGCGGTGGCGAGACGCGATCGCTAACGGTAGCCGCCCCAATCTGGGTGGGCAGCACGAACCGCACCCGCCCGGCTTTGACTTTTTTATCGGCCTGTAGCGCGTCCAGAATGGCTTCCACCGAGAGCTGGCCCGGGATTTGGGTGGGCAGTTGGGCCTTGCGGATCAGCGCCGTTTGGCGCCGGGCAGCCTCAGCCGACCACCAATCCAGCTCAACCGCCAGCTGGCCTGCTACTTCCATGCCAATGGCCACTGCTTCGCCGTGGGCGAGCGCGCTGTAGCCGGTCAAACGCTCGATCCCGTGCCCCACCGTGTGGCCGTAGTTGAGCACGGCCCGCAGGCCAGCTTCGGTCTCATCCTGGCTCACCACCTGGGCCTTGGCCTGGCAGGAGCGCACCAGCAGCGATTGCAGCTGCTCCTGCCCCATTTGGTCTGGGCTTGCCAGCCCTGGGGCGCGCTCGAGCTGGGCGAACAGCTCGGCATCCCAAATGGCGCCGTACTTGATGACCTCAGCCATGCCCGAGCGCAACTCCCGCAGCGGCAGCGTCTGCAGCAGTTGCGGGTCGATGAGGACGTGCCGCGGCTGGTGAAAAGCGCCGATGAGGTTTTTGCCCTGGGGGTGATTGACCCCCGTTTTGCCGCCAATAGCCGCATCCACCATAGCAAGCAGCGAGGTGGGCACCTGCACCACGTTGACCCCGCGCAGCCAGGTGGCAGCGGCAAACCCGGCGGCGTCTCCCACCACGCCACCGCCCAGCGCGACGACAGTGGAGTCGCGCTCCAGCCGGTGCTCGAAGGCAGCGTCGTAGAGCTGCTGCACCGAGGCCAAGGTCTTGTAGCGCTCGCCATCCGGCAGCAGCGCCCGGGCCACCGCCAACCCGGCCGCCTCCAGGCTGGCCATGGCGCGCTCGCCGTAGCGCTCAAACACGGTGGAATTGGAGACCAACAGCACCCGCGCGCCCACCTCCAGCGCGCGCAGGGCCTCGCCCAGCCCATCGAGCGCGCTGGGGGCGATGGCGATGTCGTAGTGGCGTTGTGGCAGGCGGACGGGGATGCGATCGGCCATAGGGCAACATCGAGCGCCGCGGTACCCGTCCAGCCTACCGCTGCTGGGGCGCGCCTCTGCTAGATTGAGCCCTGAGTCGTGCTTGTAAGGGGAGGCCCATCGCCATGGCTGCCGTCGCCACTTTTTTGGGCATTGCCGCCGGCCTGACCGCGATCGCCATGGGCAGCTACTTTGCCCTGCGCGCCGCCAAGATGATTTGAGCTACCCGCCGCTTTAGCAACTTCGCGCAAGAATCCTCCGCTTGGCATCTTCGATTCAAGCGTGAGATGAATCGCGCCGACCGGTCGCTACAATAGAAGAATGCTTGCCGCTGTCAAAGTCAGAATCTATCCCCACCGCCAACAGCGAACGGCGCTTGCTAAAGCCTTTGGCTGTACTCGCTGGGCCTGGAATGAGGCTTTGGCTGAGAACCAACGGAGGTACCGAGAAACCGGCAAGGGGATTCCAATCTACCAGCTAAAGAAGCGTTTGCCACAGCTCAAGCGGGAGCACCCTTGGCTTAAAGATGCGCCCAGCCAAGCATTGCAGCAAGCGATTCTCAATCTCAAAGCAGCCTTCGACAACTTCTTCCAGGGAAGAGCTAAACTTCCCCAGTTTAAGTCCAAACGGGGACGACAGTCCATCCAGTTCCCGCAAGGCGTCAAGCTAGGGGAACGATGCATTTATCTGCCCAAGGTGGGCTGGGTCAAGGCTCGGTTCCACCGTCCGCTTGTAGGGCGGCTCAAGACGGTCACGGTGTTCCAGACGCCCCGAGAGCACTACCATGCCGCTCTGCTGTTGGAGGACGGGACTCCCCAACCAGAACCAAGCGCCGACGGCAAGGCAGTGGGCATCGACCTGGGACTGACGGAGTTTGCCGCTACCTCGGATGGTGTCAAATTGGCCAATCCGAGGCACTTGGCACGGCATGAAGCCAACCTCAAACGCAAGCAGCGGAAGTTGGCTCGCAAGACCAAGGGATCGAATGGGTGGCGCAAGCTCAAGCAGCAAGTTGCTGCCATCAATGAGCGTATCGCCAATGCACGGCGAGACTGGCTCCATAAGTGCTCTCGGCGACTGGTGGACGAGAACCAAGCCATCTTTGCCGAGCATTTGAACGTCAAAGGCATGATGGCCAACCACAAGCTAGCCAAGTCAATCGGCGATGCCGGTTGGTCGTTATTTCGCCCAATGCTGGCCTACAAGGCTAAGCGGGAAGGGAAAATCTACCGTGAGATAGACCGTTTCTTCCCGTCCTCTAAGACCTGTAGCACTTGCGCTCGGGTTGTCGAGCACTTACCTGTAAACGTTCGGTATTGGCAATGTCCCGATTGTGGCCAGAACCACGACCGAGACATCTGTGCTGCTATCAACATCCGCAATGAAGGGGTAAGGCAACTCGCCTCCGGGACAGAGGCGACTGCCAGTGGAGGCGGTGTAAGTCCTTGCCGTACCGACGGTAAGGCTGCGGCCGTTGAAGTTGGAAGCCGCTCATCGAGCGCTAGCTGATGAGCGGTAGTTCACGCAGAGGCGGGCACGCCCGCGCAGCGCGCCAGGGTGGCGCGCACGCTCTCACCCAGGGCGGCCAAATCGTAGCCCCCTTCCAGCCCCAAGAGCGTGTAGGGCGTAAGCTGCAGGCAGCGCTCGGCCATGGCGCTGTAGTCGCCCGCCTCCAGCGCAACGCTGGCCAGCGGGTCGTCGCGGTGGGCGTCGTAACCCGCGCTGACAATGAGCAGATCCGGCGCGAACTGCTGCAAAAACGGTAGCGCTTCGTCCTCTAGGCGTGGTCGGTACGCCGCCCAGGTGCTGCCATCGGCCATGGGCAGGTTGAGAACGTTGCCGTGCTCGCCGCGCTCGTCGGCGCGCCCGGTCCCGGGGAAGCCCGAGGCTTGGTGCAGCGAGCAGTAGGCGATTTGCGGGTTGCGGCCGACAAAGTGCTGCGTGCCGTTGCCGTGGTGGACGTCCCAATCCAGGATGCCCACGCGCTCGATGCCCGGTTGCGCCAGGGCGTAGTGGGCCGCGATCGCGGCGTTGCCAAACAGGCAAAAGCCCATCCCGCGCGAGCGCACGGCGTGGTGCCCCGGCGGTCGGGCAGCCACAAAAGCCGGCTCGCCCAAGCTCAGCACCCAGTCAACGCCATCCAGCCAGGCGCTGACCGCCAGGAGCACCACCTCGTAGCTTTGCGCCGAAACAACGGTATCGGCATCGATCCGGCCGCCGCCGCGCTCGGCCAGCTCCTGCACGCGATCGACATACTCAGCGCTGTGGAGCTGTTGCACCCACCCCAAAGCATCCCGCTGTTGGGGCGAGCTGGGCTGCTGCCACTGCAAGCGATCCGCCCAGGGAGCCGCTTGCAACGCCTCCTCAATGGCATCTAGGCGCTCCGGTCGCTCGGGGTGCATGCCGCCAGTGGCGTGCTGTCGGAATTGGGGCGAGTGAATGACGGCAACGGGCATGGGGATTTTCGGTGATGGCTCTACAAACAGCCTACACCAGGGCGTATCGCGGGCACTGCCGCTGCGCTAACATGAGGGCATAAGCCGCTTCATTGGGCAGTTTTGGCGCTTCCGCACCGGAACCCTCCCAGGCTGCCCCGTCGGCATTGCTGGCATCCCCATTGACCCTATGACCCTAGCCGCGCGGACCATCCCGACCGAGCTGCGCAACGAGATGTCGCAGTCGTACCTCGAGTACGCCATGAGTGTCATCGTCGGTCGGGCGCTGCCGGATGCGCGGGACGGCCTCAAGCCAGTTCACCGGCGCATCCTCTACGCCATGTACGAGCTGGGCCTGACCGCCGATCGCCCGTTTCGCAAGTGCGCCCGCGTGGTGGGTGAAGTCTTGGGTAAATACCATCCCCACGGCGACTCGGCCGTTTACGATGCCCTGGTGCGCATGGCCCAGGATTTTTCCATGCGCGACCCGCTGGTGCACGGGCACGGCAACTTCGGCTCGGTGGACAATGACCCGCCGGCGGCCATGCGCTACACCGAGTGCCGCCTGCGCGCCGTCTCTACCGAAGCCTTGCTGCAGGACATTGAGTCCGAGACGGTCGATTTTATCGACAACTTTGATGGCTCCCAACAAGAGCCCCTGGTCCTGCCCGCGCGCGTGCCGCAGCTGCTGCTCAACGGTTCCTCGGGGATTGCGGTGGGTATGGCCACCAACATCCCGCCCCACAATCTGGGCGAGCTGGTTGACGCCACCATCGCGCTCATCCGCGACCCCGACACCGACGACGCCACCCTAATGCGCTACGTGCCGGGCCCGGATTTCCCTACTGGGGGTCAAGTCCTGGGGCAGGACGGCATCAAAGAGGCCTACACCACCGGGCGGGGGTCCATGGTCATGCGCGGCACCGCCACCATCGAGACCCTGGAGCAGCACGGCAAGGCGGACAAAGACGCCATCATCATTAGCGAGCTGCCGTTCCAGACCAACAAAGCCGGTCTGGTGGAAAAAATTGCCGAGCTGGTCAATGCCAAAAAGCTCGAGGGCATCTCCGACATTCGCGACGAAAGCGATCGCGAAGGCATGCGGGTGGTAGTCGAGCTCAAGCGAGATGCCTACCCGCGGGTGGTGCTCAACAATCTCTACAAGCAGACGCCGCTGCAGTCCAACTTTGGCGCCAACCTGCTGGCACTCGCTGACGGCGAGCCGCAGCTGCTGACCCTCAAGCAGCTGCTGCGCTCGTTTATTGAGTTTCGCATCGAGGCCATTACGCGGCGCACGCGCTACGAGCTGCGCAAGGCCGAGGAGCGCGATCGCATCCTGCAGGGCCTGCTGGCCGCACTAGCGGATCTGGATGCCGTCATCCGCACCATCCGGGGCGCTGCCGATACCCCCACCGCCAAGGCCCAACTGATGGCGCAATTCGAGCTGGGCGAGGACCAGGCCGATGCCATCCTGCAGATGCAGCTGCGCCGCCTGACCGCGCTGGAGGCCGACAAAATCCAGGCCGAGCACGACGATTTGGTCGAGCGCATTGCCGATTTGCGCGACATTTTGGCGCGGCGCGAGCGCATTGAGAGCATTATCGAGCAGGAGCTGAGCGAGATCAAATCGCGCTTTGCTACCCCGCGGCGCACCACCATCGAAGCGAACGCTGGCGAGCTGGACGAGCAGGATTTGATCGCCAACGAGCAAGCGGTCATCCTGCTGACCGAGCAGGGCTACATCAAGCGCATGCCTGTGGATACCTTCACCGCCCAGAGCCGGGCGACGCGGGGTAAATCGGCTACACGCATGCGCGAGGACGATGGCATTGCCCACTTCATCAGCTGCCGCGATCGCGACCGAGTGCTGTTTTTCAGCAATCGGGGCGTGGTGTACTCGCTGCCGGCCTACGAGATCCCGGCTGCCTCGCGCACCGCCCGCGGCACGCCCATCGTGCAGATGCTGCCCATCTCCAGCGAAGAGACCATCACCTCGGTGGTGCCGGTGGATGCCTTCAGCGAGGGCGAGTACCTGGTGATGCTGACCCAGCAGGGCTACGTCAAAAAGACCGCCCTGACTGCCTTCAGTCACATCCGTGCCAACGGCCTGATCGCGATCGCGCTGGCCGAAGGTGATCGCCTCTGCTGGGTGCGGCGGGCGCGCCGCGGTGACAGCATTGTGGTGGCCTCCCGCCAGGGCATGGCCATCCGCTTCCAGGCCGACGACCGGCAGCTGCGCCCGTTGGGGCGCGCCACGCGGGGCGTGCGGGCCATGGAGCTGCGCGGCGGCGATGCGCCAGTGGGCATGGACATCCTGCCCGAGCGCACCTCGGCTGGCCCGGATGTCGCCCACCCTGAGAGCGAGGAGGGCGCCCCCACCGAGCAGGGCCCCTGGCTGCTGGCCATTACCAGCAGCGGTTACGGCAAGCGCGTTCCGGTGTCGCAGTTTGGGCTGCAGAACCGCGCCGGTAAGGGGGTCATTGCCGCCAAGTTCCGGGCCGCTGGGGACGCGCTCTCGGCCCTGCTGGCCGTTGAGGCCGACGACGAGCTCATGCTGATTACCAACCGCGGCATTATCATCCGCCAGGCCAGCGATGCCATTCCGCAGCAGTCGCGCACGGCCACGGGCGTGCGCGTGCAGCGCCTGGACGAGCAGGATGCGATCGCCGCCGTCGCGCGCGTGCCGCAACCGGCACAGGACGAGGTTTGGCAAGATGCCGTCGAGTCAGGTGCAGGCTAGTCTTATAGCCGCGGTTTGCACCTGGAACGGTTGGTAGAGCAATGTCGCATCTGCTAGTACGTTGAGATAGCCCAATGCTAGCAGGCATGCATGGCCAAGATGGATGGCCAGACAGTCATGCCGAGCATCTAGCCAACAGTTATACCAATTTGAGCAGCGGATGCACGCTTGCTAAAGCGCATGACTCCTATATTGAGGGGGTTTCGGAGATCGCAATCTAGTGCACAAGCCACGAGAATTGGTATTAGTCCCTCTCATTCTAAGAGAGCAATAAAGGGATCCCCTTGCGCTTTTCGTTGCTGGTATTCTCGCTCAAGCCAACCAATGGGTTCAATTTCTGGGGTAGCATCCCGCAAGTCAAACAGCATGTCAATACGGCGTTTGACTGATTCAGGAAACTCATCACTTATAACGATTAAATCCGTGTCGCTTTCTTGAATGAAGTCTTCGCGCGCTACAGAACCAAATACGATGGCTGTGTAGTGGTATAGAGGCAGCTTGGATAAATAAAGCTTTACTCTCTGCAGCCGCAACGAGCGCTGTTGTTTCTTATTCAGCATTATTGACTAAATATTTGACTAAAGCAAAAATTTTTTTAGCACAATTGAGGCTCTCCAGGGCGTTTTGCTGATCGAAGAACTCCATTGGTGCTCCTGAACTATAAGCGTCCGGATATCGACTGGGAATATATACTTTATCTAGTTCTCTGGCGCATTTGCGAACTTCTTCAGAAATATAGCAGTCATAGACCACATGTGAACGCAACTAGTTTGTTGGACGAATCTATGGGATCCCCTCAAACTGGAACTCGAAGCTATTAGGCGTAAGCACAATAATCCGTTCACGATTCAAGTGGTCTTGCTATAGTTGTTTGCTGCTGTATGTCTGCCAATAGCTTGACAACTGAATGGCCTGTAACAAAGCGATCTGAGCTGCGCAACCATCCCTTTAAAATTAGCTCTGCTGCCTGGTGAGCTTTAAAACAAGCCCAGTCGCAATCCTCCGCCTCAAAATCCCGGCGTGCGGAAGTTAACGTGTGTTCTGCTTGTTTTTGATAGCATTGCCACTCTGCTTTTTTCATCTAGGCCTGGCTTGGGTGGTTTAGAGCGCTACCAATAGTTTCAGCTCAAACCGCGGCTGTGGTACTGGGATGCCAAAGGGCGAGCGTGTAGAATCTCGCGACCGTTCATCGGCCGGATTTCATCACGGCCGAGCGTTAAGACAGACACGGTTTTGCCCTGGCCGGTCACAAATTCAACCTCGTAGGGGCCCGCTGGTGAGGAGCAATAAACGACTGCGCCGATGTCCCCGCGCGCCAAGCCATAATCTGTGACATCGCGTAAAAGGACAACGGTTTCCAGTTCCTCGATTGGCGTTGCAGCGTCCATAAACGATCCCCATCGTCTGCTTGGCAGTTTTATACCAATTTGAGCAGCGGATGCACGTTTGCTAAAGCGCATTACTCCCATATTGAGGGAATTTCGGAGATCGCAATCTAGTGCACAAGCTACGAGAATTGGTATTAGCCTGGGTAAGCCGTAACCAAATACGGCTCGCCTGTCCCCGACTCGTTACAATCCATACCGTGCGAACCTGAAATTGTTGTCCCCTGGGCGTGCTTAAAGAACCGACAAGCACGTATACGATTTTGGCGTCTATGGATTTCCTGGTGGGCGAGCCCTCGATTGCCCGCCACAGCGATTGTAGAGCCAAACCGCGGCTGTCGTACTAGGTAGCAGTTCCTAGCGCGTCCGCCGCACAAGGCGGTAGTAGTGCAGGCTCGAAGCCAGCAGCACCAGCAGCGTTAGCGGCAGAGCGCCCCAGAACAAGGCCCGGCCAAACGCTGGTAGGAAGGGCAAATCGAGGGCATCCAGCAGCAAGTACGCCAGGTAGGCGGCGTAGTAGCTCACGAATAAGGCTCCCTCCCAGCGCGCGATCCGGCCGCCCGTCCAACAGACAGGCCAGCACGCCAGCGCGACCAACACCATCACGGGCAGATCCAGCCGGAGCGCTTCGCTAGCGACCTCAAGGCCACCCGGGGTGAGGGCGCTCGATAGGCCCAGCACGCCTAGGATGTTGAAAATGTTGCTCCCGATCGCGTTATACCAATTTGAGCAGCAGATGCACGCCCACCAAAGAACATGACTCCCATATTGAGGGAGTTTCGGGGATCGCGATCTAGCGCATAAACTACGAGGATTGGTATTACCCACGCTCAAATCGCGCGCGCCCCGCAGCGCCGCGACCGCCGAGGTTGCCAGCTCCGGCAGCGAGGTGCCCGGCCCAATGACGGCAATGCTGATCGCCAGCTCGCTGATGCCCAATGCCTGCGCCAGGGCGGTTGCGCTCTCCACCAGCAATGACGAGCCCCCAACTAGCAAGCCCAAGCCTCCAGCGAGCAGGGCAACGCTGGGGAGGGGGCGTTCCTGCATCGAGCTTTGGACTGGTTGTTGGGGCTGGCGCTGCCGACCGGCCCAAAACGAGCCCACGGTATAAACTGCGCCGCCCGCCGCCAGAACGGCGCCTTCAGCGCGCTCGATGCTCCCGTTGAAGCCCAATCCCAGCGCCAGCACGGACAGGCCGATGGCGAGCGGCAGGTCGAAGCGAAGCGCGCGCGGAGCGATCACTAGGGGGGCAATCAGGGCCGATAGGCCCAGCACAATGAGGATGTTAAAGATGTTGCTCCCGGCAACGTTGCCGATGGCAAAATCGGCCTGCCCGCTGAGGCTCGCTTGCAGGTTGACGGCCAGCTCGGGGGCGCTGTGCCGTAGCCCACCACCAGGCCGACGAGTAGCGGCGACAGCCCCAATCGGGCAGCCAGCTGGGAACCGCCCCGCACCAGCAGCTCGGCACCCGCAACCAGCAGGAGCACCCGACTGCCAGTGACCCAATCGTGGCGCCGTTCACGCTTGTTGTTAGCGTTCGCTAACTGTAACTGTCGGCTTGCAGGGCGCGCACGGCCGTTACGCCGCGCTCGTCCAGGACGCGGCCGCTGTCGACAATAGCATACACGAGCCAGCAATCGCCGCACTCCATGTAATTGTCCGCGCGGCACTCTAGATGGGCCAGCGCCCCCTGCAACAGCGGACAGCCGCTCTCGCCGGTTGCCGTTTCCAGATTGGCCAAGCAGGCCTCGCCCTCACCGTCGGTCAAATGCTTGGGGAGTTGCGTGCCCTCGGGCAGCACGTTGAGCGCGAACCGCTCGCCCACCGCCAGCATGGCGGCGACCGGATGCGTTTGGGGAACGGCAACCGTGACCCCCGGCGGCACGAAGGTGGCCTGGGACACCCATGAGGTCAGCAGGACGCCCGTACGCTCGCCCTGGAGGGCCGTGACGGCACACAAGGAGCCAACGACGCGCCGCACGGCTTGCTCGGCGCGCGGTGCCTGGGACTCGCTGGCGAGCTGGCGGTAAGCCCGCTGCTTGCCCTGCTTGCGCACCTTTTGGGCCAGGGCGGCGCCGGCCTCCTCGCAGGATTGCAGCACTGCCTCGGTGGGTTTGAACTTGACCCGAATGGGCTCGAACCCCAGGGGGTAGCCGGCATGGCGCAATTTGCTCTCGAGCAGGTCGACTGCTTCGCCGCTCCAGCCGTAGGAGCCGAACGCGCCGGCCAGTTGGCTCGTATCCGCGGTTGAGAGCACGATTCCCAAAGCCGTCTGAATTTGAGTGGGTAGGTGACCGCCCAAGGTGGGCGAGCCGATGGCAAAGCCATCCGCTCGGGCGACGGTCGTACGCACGGTCTCGGGCTCGGCGAACTCGCAGTTGAGGGCATCGACAGCCACGCCTGCCCCCTCAATCCCGCGCGCGATCGCCTGCGCGATGGTGGCGGTATTGCCGTAGGCCGAGGCGTAGAGCAGGGCAACGCGATAGGGCTGCTCCTGCTGCTGTTGGGCCCAGCGGCGGTAGGCCGCTGTCAGCTCGCTGAGGCTGTCGCGCACCAGCGGCCCGTGGCCGGTAGCGTAAAGCTGGGCCGGCTTGGCTGCCAGCTTCTCCAGGTGGGTTGCCACCTGGCCGGCGTGCGGCGCCATCAGGCAGTCGAAGTAATAGCGCCGGTCGGGATCGTCGGCAGACCATCCCTCATCAAAGATTGCTTCCCCGCAGACGTGGGCGCCGAAGAACTTGTCCGAGAACAAAATGCGCGTAGCGGGATCGTAGCTGCAGAGCGCATCCGGCCAGCGCGGGGTGGGCGCTAGCAGAAATTCCAGCTGATGGCCTTGCCCCAAATCCAGCGCGCGATCGCCTTTGACCACCAGCGGGTCGAGCCGTTGCTCGGGCAGGATGCGCGGCAGCGCCACGGCAGCCGGATTGGAGCAGACCACCGTGGCCTGCGGCGCCTGCGCCAGTAGGGCCCGTAGCGTTTCGCCCCGGTTGGGATTGAGGTGGCTGAGGATGATGTAGTCGATCTGTTGCGGATCGATGCACGCCTGCAAGGCCTCCAGGAAGGCATCGGTAAAGGAGGCCCCTGGCGGATCGAGCAGCGCCACCCAATCGGCCCGGATCAGGTAGGTGTTGGCGGTCGTTCCCCGCTTGCGAGCGTACTCAACCTCGAACTTTAACCGGTCCCAGGTACGCGATCGCAAAACGGTGGTATGGGGGGCAATGGAGCAAATTTGAACGTCGCGAGCGGCCATGGGAGTTCCCTGCCCTTCAGTCAGTAGTGATTGCCAACCTTGCGGTGGTGGACGGCGGTGCGCCCTTCGGCGTGGGAGACGCGCCCGGCTTCCACCTGGCAGTAGAGGATCCAGTGGTCGCTGCAAGCCATCCGGTCGATGACCTCGCACTCCAGGTACGCCAGGGCCTCGCTCAGAATGGGGGCGCCATTGGTCGCCGCTTGGGTGTCAACCCCTTCAAACCGGTCGGCCCCCGGCGGGAAGCGCTTGAGGAAGTGCTTCATCAAATGGCGGTAGTTACCCTCTGCCAGCACGTTGAGCACAAAGCGATCGCCGGTTTGCAGCAACGATTCGATGGCGCGGTCTTTGGCCACGGCAATGGAGATCCCCAGCGGCTTGGCACTGGCCTGGGCGACCCAGGAGGCCAGCATGGCACTTTTGACCTCGCCCTGCTGCGCCGTAATGATATAGAGCCCGCCGCTCAAGCGGCCCATGGCCTTATCCAGCTCGCTATCGAGCGATTTCATTTGCTTGACGCTGCGCTCGCGATTGAGCCACTGACCCACGTCCGTGCCGGCTTCTTCGCACAGTTTGAGGGTGGCTTCATCGGGCGGCGCGGTCAGGCGGATCCCCGCGAACACCTCCTTGAGCCCCAAATCCCGCAGTTGGGTCGCCAGCGGGTCGATGGGTTCGTCATCGCCACCGTGGGACTCGAACGCGCCGAACCCTTGCTTGGGGCTCACCGAGGCCAAGATCGTTGCAAGGGCGGTGGCGGCCTCCTGGCTCCGGGTGCCCGAGCTGGGCGGCATGCTGATCGCCACGCACCCTGAAGCCTCGACTACCTCGCGGATTTCTTGCGGGTCGGTCACGCTCATATCCACCATTTCCATGGCACTCCCGGCCTTGGTAATGCCGTGCGCGACGGCCTGCGAGAGGCGATCACTGTCCCCATAGTTGGAGACGTAGAAAACGGCAGCCGCGCTCTTGCTGTTAGTTTGAGCCTGGCTCCAATCGCGGTAGCGGCGGATCAGCTCCGGCGCGTGGTGGTACAGCAGCGGGCCGTGCCCGTTGGCCACAACATCCAGCTCGCCTAGCTTGTTGATGCGCTTGAGCGCGGTCAGCACCGAGCGCGCGTTGGGCGCCATCAGGCAGTCGTAGTAAAAGCGATAGTCGCCCTCGATGGCCTGCAAGTTGCGATCGTAGAGCGACTCGGAGCAATAGTGCATGCCAAAGACATCGCAGGTGAACAGCACCTGCGTCTTCCAGTCGTAGGTGAGCATTGTGTCCGGCCAGTGCAAGTTGGGCGCATTGACAAACTCCAGCACGTGGCCTTGACCCAAGTCCAAGCGATCGCCGCTTTTGACGGTTTTGCGCTCAAAGGGCTGGTGGACGAACCCATCTAAAAACTGAAGGCCCACTTTCGAGCCCACTACAACCGCCTGTGGGGCCAGCTCCAGGACTGCCTCCACCAAGCCGCTGTGGTCGGGCTCGGTATGGCTGACGATTAGGTAGTCAATTTGGCTGGGGTCAATCGTCGCTTTGAGCGCATCGAGATACAGCGATCCAAACTTTTCGTGCGAGGTGTCGATGAGCGCTGTTTGGTCCCCTTGGACGACAAAGGAGTTGTAGGTGGTGCCGTTCTGCAAGCCAAATTCGATGTCAAAGCGATCCCGATCCCAATCCAGCGAACGCAGCGCTGTCGTGCCGTCAGCGATGGTGGCCGTTTGCGTCGATAGGCGTTGGTTGTTTTGGGTGAGCGCTGCAACCATTGCGATTGCCTCCTTGGGGGCTTGGCGCGATTGAGCTCCGCTCGGCCGGGAAAGGGCCGCAGAGTGTTACTGAGTATTGCAAACCATGAACTTGTATTGATTACTTTAAGGGCTCTGCCGGCGAATGTGTCGTAGCATAAACAAAATTGAATCTATAAAACCAAAGCTAATTTATAAGTAAAACTTATTAAATGCTGCTGCCGCCCTGGACTCGGGCTGGCAGCTTGCCTGACGGTGACGGTGGCACAGTCGGTGAGAGTTCAGGCACCTTAACGGCCCGGATTGGCCTTGGTCGCCGCATTGCCATTCGCCCCACTGTTAGCTACCCGGTCATGGGAATTGGGTTCTTGGACCATTACCTGTGCATTAGCGTGCCGGTCACCTACGAGTTCGGCAACGGGCGCTCAGTCGAGCCTTACATTGGGGGGACATCACCTACACGCCGGGCAAGCGAATGGGCGCTCTAGCCACTGCCGGAGTTGATGTCCCGGTGAGCGAGCGGGTCACGGCCAGCACTGGGGTCAATGCTAGCTTTGGGGAAGAGCGTGGGGAAGCGGCGCAGCGCGTCACCAGTGGGGGGCAGGCAGGCATCCGCTACAAACTGAACTAGGCCCCCCAGGAGAGCGCGCCGGCAACGGCGCACTCCCCTTTGTTTTTGTCTAAAGAATCTGGATTAACGACCGAAGCTTTTCAATCCAACTTATAGCGTGTGCCTGATAGCGCTGCACCCAGCGACTGACAGTGCCCGGGCTATGCCCAACTCCCGAACGACTTGCTGCTGGACTCGTCCTTGTTCTACTACGGCGGCGACGGCCCGCTGGCGCAAGGCTTGCTGGGTTTGAGGCAATAGGCTTAGGGCGTCTGCCAACTCCAGGCTCGCTTCCGGATTGTCCTTTGACTGCGATCTATCTTGCTTGCTTGAAGAGTAATAGCAATGGCTGGAAAAGTTGGCCACTTCTTTTGGCCACTCCAGGTGCAATACGCAGGCCTCTAATTGCGATCTATTTAGGTTTGAGGACAATACCCCTAAGCCCTGCGAACGGCCCAAAAAAAGGGAGGGGCCCTAGGCCCCTCAGCGATCGCTTCAACGGACAGGACGCATTCGGAAACGGGTTAGACTCGGGCGGTTTGGCGGGCTTGCTCTAGTTGCTGCCCGACAAACGCCCAATTGACGAGTTCGTTGAGAAAGGCATCGAGGAAGTCGGGCTTGCGGTTTTGATAGTCCAAATAATAGGCATGCTCCCAAACGTCGCAGGTCAGCAGCGGCGTTTCGTTCGTGGGGAGCGGATTAATGGCATTGGGCGTTTGGGTCACTTTGAGGTTACCGCCCTCATCCATGACCAGCCAGGCCCAACCGCTGCCAAACTGCGTGGCACCGGCTTGTTTGAACTCGGCCTTAAAATTGTCAAAGTTGCCAAAATCGGCGGCAATCTTATCGCCTAGCGACCCGCTAGGCGCACCGCCCCCATCGGGCGACATGCAGTTAAAGAAAAAGGTGTGGTTCCAGGCTTGAGCAGCATTGTTGAACAGGCCAGTTCTTGAGCTGTCGTTGTAGGTGGCCTTGATGACCTCCTCGATGGGCCGATCGACCATACCCGCTTCTTGAGAGAGCTGATTGTACTGATTGACGTATTTGGCGTGGTGCTTGTCGTGATGGAACTCGAGCGTCCGGGCCGACATGTGCGGCTCGAGCGCATCGTGATTGTAAGGCAGCGGCGGCAACTCGTAACTCATGGCGTTCTCCTCCTGCTAATTGCTAAAAGCGCAATCTCGTTTCCTAGTTTTGAGCGATTGAGGGGTCCCTTCAATGCCCACAGGGGGGACAACCCCATGGGGATTGCCGGATCGACTGCAATGCTCTTACCAGCAGCAACTGACAATCCCCCCGACGGGGATTGTCGCTCCCAAGCGATTTCCAGATCATTGGCGTTTGAATGTTCTAGTGCTGTCGATGGGGAGAAAGCTAATCCTAGCCAGCTTGCTGCTGGGCGCGCCCGTTCTGGTGCTGGGGTGCCGCGCTCAAACAGGCGGCGATCGCCAAACCAATCCAGCCGATGCGAATGGCGCTGGCGGCCAAACGGGCGAGTTGCGGCTAGCGGCCAACGGCGAAGATTTCGTTCGCCAGGGCTTTACCAGCAAAAACGGCTGGCAGATCGCGTTCGAACGGGTAGCCGTCACTTTGGGTGACGTGACGGCCTACCAGAGCGATCCGCCCTTCGATCCGGACCAAGGCGGCGACATTCAGGCGGTTGAGACGGTCAAGCTTGTAACCGAGCCCGTCACAGTGGACCTGGCCGAAGGCCCCGAGGATGCCGATCCCATTGAGGTGACCGGCCAGCAAGCACCAGCAGGCGAGTACGACGCCCTGGCTTGGTCGCTCGTTACGGCCAACAATGCCACCATCGCCATGGAGGGCACGGCGCAAAAGGACGGGCGCACGATCGACTTTCAAGTTTCGCTCGCACGCCAGATGCGCTACCGGTGCGGCGCCTACGTGGGCGAGCAGCGCAAGGGAATTCTGGAGCCAGGCGGCACGGCCGCAGTCGAGGCAACCTTTCACTTCGACCACCTCTTTGGCGATGCAGAAGCGCCAGCTGACGGCGATCTCAATCAGAACGCGCTCGGCTTTGAGCCGCTCGCTGCACTCGCCGAGGATGGACAGCTCCAGGCCGATGCCAACAGGCTGCGATCACAGCTATCGGATGCCGACTACCAAACCCTGCAAAATGCGCTGCAGGGACTGGGTCACGTCGGTGAAGGACACTGCCGAGTCAATGAGGTGACGGCATCTGCCGGCGATGGCAACCCGAGCTAGCGGAGGGCGACAATGCAGAGCCACGCGTCCGGGCCTTTAGCACCCCAGCGGAGGTGGCACCTCGGGCATGCTGCCCTCGCCCTCCTGGCCGTACCGGTGGCCCTAGCCCCCTTACGAGCGGCGGCGCACGGCACAGTCGTGGAGTACCGCCGCACTGAGGCGATTGCGATTCAAGCCCGCTACGAGGGCGGCGACCCCATGGCCAACGCCCAAGTCACCGTTTACGCACCTGATGAGCCATCAAATCCCTGGCGCCAGGGCACCACGGACAGCAAGGGCCGGTTTGCGTTCGTACCGCCGGGGTCCGCGAGCGGTAACTGGGAGGTGCGCGTGCGCAAGGCCGGTCACGGCGAGATCGCCAACATTCCCCTCGGGCAAAAGACCGGATCGGCAGCCGCAAGCGGTCTGGCCGGTAGCACGGGCTATACCCCGTTGCAAAAAGCCCTCATGGGCGCGGTTGGCGTTTGGGGCTTTGTGGGCACAGCCTTGTTTTTTGCACAGCGGCGGAGCTAGTGCCATGCACGTCCCCGATGGGATCGTTCCCCCTAGCGTTGCCATTGCCGGGTACGCCCTGACAGGGGGCATGACCTGGTACTCGCTGCGCCAGATCGATCACGATCCGCAGGCAACGGCCAAAATGCCCAAAGCCTCGCTGCTAACGGCCGCATTTTTTGTCGCCTCGTTGATTCACATCCCCATTCCGCCCTCGAGCGTGCATTTGGTGCTCAACGGCCTGGTGGGGATCGTGCTGGGCTACTTTGCCTTTCCGGCCATTGCCATTGGGTTATTCTTTCAGGCCGTGTTTTTTCAGCACGGCGGGCTATCCACGCTGGGCATCAACGCGGCCATGATGGGCATTCCGGCCGTTGGGGCTTACTACACCTTTCAGTTGCGCGAACGCTTGGGCCGCTCGCAGCGCTTGCAGCAGGTGCTGGCATTTGGCGCCGGCGCAGGGGCACTGGCAACTTCAGCGTTGGTCTTTACGGTTTTGATCGTCACCACCGTGCCAGCCGAGCTGAATGCCCAACTGGAGCAGACCGCAACCTTAATCGCGCTGGGTGGCTACGCCGTCCAAGCCGTCATTGAAGGACTGTTTACGGTCATGCTGGTGTCGTTTTTCCAGCGGGTTAAACCCGAGCTGCTTGAAGAATCGTGAAGCTAGCGCTCGATCGCTACGCCCACTTGCACTCGCCCATCCACGCCTGGGAGCCGCGGCCCAAATTCGTGGCCCTGCTGGCCTTGATTCTGGCGTTTGCCTTTATCGAGCAGCTGGTACTGCTGCCGGCCGCGATTGCCGTTACTGCCATCCTGTACAAGATCTCGCGCCTGCCCCTGGAGTTTTTGTTGGCGCGCCTGCGCTATCCGGGGGTGTTTGTGGCGGCGGTGGTGGCGTTGCTGCCCTTTGCCGCGGGCGAAACCGTGCTGGTCGCGTGGGGGCCACTTGCGCTCAAGCAGGAGGGGACGCGGGCCGCCTTGCTGGTTGCAGGCCGCTTTGGCTGCATCCTGACCGTGAGCCTGGTGCTGTTTGGCACGGCCCCGTTCCACACCAGCGTCAAGGCCCTGCGAGCGCTGGGGGTTCCCGCTACCCTGACCGACATGACGCTGCTGGCCTACCGCTACCTGGAAGAGCTGGGCAGCACCCTGGTGACCGTGCAGCGCGCCATGCGGCTCCGCGGCTTCCGCCCTCGCCAGCTCAGCCGCCGCAACCTGCGGTTGCTTGCGGCTGCCATCGGCACGTTGGTGGTGCGCAGCTACGAGCGCTCCCAGCGGCTCTATCAGGCCATGCTGCTGCGCGGCTACGGGCAAGCGCCTCGCACCCGAGCGCCCTTTTTCCTGGCGCGCGGCGAGCTGGATGCGCGCAGCCGGATCGCCTTTGGGGTCACTGTGACCGTCGCAGCTGCCTTGCTAGGGGCTCAAATGGGCGCCTAACGACGCTGAAGCTGGAGTGAAAGCAACTATGGCCCAGCTACTGCAATCGCAGCTCGAAACCGCCCGGGCCGATGCGATCGCCATCGCCAACTTACATTTGCGCTACCCCGATAGCGGGGCGGTGCTGCACGATCTGACGCTGCAGATCCGGCCGGGCGAGCGCGTGGGCCTGATCGGTCCCAATGGGGCAGGCAAAACGACGCTGTTTTTGGCTGTCTGCGGCGTTTTGCCGGTCACGGCCGGCGAGATTGCGCTCTTTGGCGACCCGGTGGTGCCGGGCCAATTTCGCCCCGACATTGGCTTGGTCTTTCAGAACCCCGACGATCAGCTATTTTGCCCCACCGTCCGCGAGGACATTGCCTTTGGCCCGCAGAACATGGGCCTCTCGGCGCCAGCGGTCGAGGAGCGCGTCCGCGAAGCGCTCAGCCTGACCGGCACGCAGGCGCTCGCCGAACGCATGCCGCACAACCTCTCGGGTGGGGAGAAACGCATGGTGGCGATCGCTGCCATCCTGGCCATGCACCCCCACCTGGTGCTGTATGACGAACCCAGCGCCAATTTGGACTTTCGCGCACGGCGGCGCCTGATCCGCTTTTTGCAGGGCTCGCAGGGAACCCTGGCCTTGGCGTCCCACGATCTGGAGCTAATTTTGGAGGTTTGCGATCGCGTGCTGCTGCTCGAGGGCGGTCAGCTCGCAGCCGATGGCAACCCCCGCGATGTCATGAGCGATCGCGCCCTAATGGAAGCCCACGGGTTAGAGAAACCCCACTCGCTACTACCGCACCATAGCGGCCCCTAGCCTTGGGCGGTTTCCCCAACTGGGCGCGCAAGGGCAACATCGGGGATAATGGCGGGCGGAAGTTGTTGGCGTTCGCCCAAGGAGCAAGCCGCCATGAGCAACACGTTTGACTTTCGTCGGGCCATGCAGGAGGCCCAAGGCCAAGCCCTGGTTGGCCCAAACGTAATCCGCAATGCTCTTCCGTTTTTGGGGGGCGGACTCGTCCTGACCGCCATGGGCGTTTACGGCGGCCTGGGGGTAATGTCGAACTACCCGCAGGCGTTCATGCCCACCTTTTGGGTCGCGCTCATTGGCAACTTGGTACTGTTTTTTGTCTCGCGCGGCGTTGCCGAGCGGGGCAATAACGAGACAGCGCTGCCGCTGCTGGGTCTCTACAGCTTGCTATCGGGCTACACGCTCAGCGCCATTATCTTTATGGCCCTTAGCACTTCGGGGGTGGGCGTTCAAGGCATTGGCATCGCTGCGCTGGGCTGCGGCGTCACGTTCATGGCAGCGCGGCCCATTGGCTCCAACCTCTCGGATGAAGACGGCATGGCGCTGACCAAAACCGTTCAGCTAGGGCTCATTGCCCTCGTGGTCGTCCTGGTCGGTCAGCTGTTATTCAGCTTCTTTGGGGTCATAACGCCCAGTTGGCTGGAGGTGGGCATCTCCAGCATGGGCGTATTGCTGTTTGCCGGCATGGCGGTGGTCGATTTCTACCTGCTGCCGCGTACCTACCGCGACGACCAGTACTTGCCGGCTGCCCTGTCGATGTATTTGACCTACATCAACCTGTTTATCTTTATCCTGCGCCTGCTGATTGCCCTCAACCGCGAATGACGGCAGCCCTGCACGGGGCACGTCTCGGGGCCGCTGGCACGCCAGCGGCCCTTGTTTGTGGGCAGCCAGTGGGGGTAGCGCCGTTGTGTCGATGGGTGGTATAACTAGCGCGGAAGCGTCCCAGCAGTGCATCTGGCTGCGGACGAATTGAGGTAGGAGCGTGAGGAGTACCATGTCGGTTCGACCGCGTTGGTCGCAATGTCTGGCTGCTGCAGCCATCGCAGTTGCCTCGCTGGGATTGAGCGCAGGCCCAAGCGGTCCAACGCGCTCGGTCGCGCAAGCTGAATCGATTTCCCTAGAGGTACCGCCGCCAGCGCGGCAGGCGAGCGGAACCTGTCGCGCCCAATTGGGCCAGGGCCTGGATGCCACCCTCGATAGCTTTGGCGTGGCCAACAGCGAGTGGGGCATTGCCGTCAAGTCCTTGCAAACCGGCCGGACGCTCTACCGGCACAACGCCCAGCACCCCCTCATTCCGGCTTCCAACACCAAACTGCTAACCGTAGCAGCGGCCTTCCGGCAGTGGGACCCGCCCCTCAACGACCGGCACCGCGCGCGGGTAAAGCGCATCCTGCGTTATAGCGATAATAGCCTGGCCGATAGCCTGCTGAGCGGCTTGGGCGGTCCCCAAGTGGCCAGCCGCTCGCTCAGCCAGCTGGGCTTGACCGAAGCCAACTACCGCCAGGCCGACGGATCCGGCCTATCCCGCCGCAATGCCGTCACGGCCTCGAGCCTGGTTTCGCTACTGGCTGCCATGCCCGATAGCAACCACTGGGCTCTGTTCTACAGCTCGCTGCCAGTGGCCGGTCAAAGCGGGACGCTCAGCCATCGCCTGCAAGATACCGCTGCAAGCGGCCAAATCCGGGCCAAAACGGGCACCCTGCACGGGGTCAGAGCCCTCTCAGGTTACGCCGAGACGGCCGATTTTGGGCGGGTAGCGTTTAGCATTTTGGCCAATAATCCCAACGGGGCCGGATCCCGCCTAGTGGCGGCGATTGACAAAATCGCCCTGCAATTGGCCCAGCTGCAACAGTGCCAGCAACCGCTAGCCGAATCCGCCCAAGATGTGGGTACTGGCAAGGGCGAAAGCTAGCGTGAGCGTCAGCGGACTCACCAGGGTTGAGAGCGCAACAATACGCGCCACCTCGCTGGGATCCCCGCCGAACTCGCTGACCAACACCATGCAGCCAGCTCGTACGCACCAACGGCCAAGCGCGTTGTAGCCAGCTGCATGCCCAGCCCGATCAAGGCAACGGGAATGGCAGCCTGACCGAGCTGTCGCAGCGTCTCGCCCAACTGCAGCGGCAGCTCCACGACCGCCACGTTGAGCGCCAACCCCACCAGCATGGCCCAAAATAGCGGCAGCCTGAGCACTAACGTCAGCCCGCGCGCAAGGCCTGCGCCTTGCAAAAAAGCCGGTCCCAAACCAAACAGCGCGATCGCCGAGGCAACCAAATAAATGGCAGCCCGCTCCAACCCTGCATCGCCCAAGGTGAAGGCAACGAACGGCAAGCCCAAATTGCCGGCGTTAGAAAACAGCCCGATCGCCACCAACTCTTTCTCGCGCGCCAGCGAGAGCGACAGCAGCCGGCTTATCCCCCAAACCAACAAATAGAGCAACCCCGAAACGGCGGCAAACCCTGCCAGCAAGCCCAGGGCACTCTGCAGCGATAGCGTGGTGCGATAGAGCTTGTCCGCAATGAGCGCCGGTGCCAGCACGTACAGCGCGAGCTGGGCGAGCGTGCGGTGCTCGAGCTGCAACCAGCGACCGGCAACAAAGCCAATTGCCGCAATGGCGCTCACCGAGACAAACGCGGCGACAATACTGCTCATGGCAGGCACCCGCTGCGGCGATGGACATTGCACGCTGGCGCAGCCTTAAAGTGGAAGCCCGCCAGAGAACCTAAGCCGCGTTAACTGCCAAATGCCCGAGGCAAGCTCCCTTTGTGGCCGGATCGGGCTGGGGCAACGTAGGGCGGCCCTTCCATGGCAATGGGTTCAGGCCGAGGCCACTCCCCGCGGCGTCCGGCTGCCAGGATGCGGTCGGCCTGCTGGGCCGTAATGCCGTAGGTGGCGCGCACCTGTCGCTGGTAGCGCCGCTTCAGCTGCTCGATGCGATCGATGCGCCTGAGGCTGTAGCGCCGTGGGTTGCTGGCATTGGGACGGCGCGGGTATTGCTCCCATCCCTGCCGCCTGGCGCGTTTCGCAGCTGCCTCGAGCGCCCGGTAAATCTCGCGTTGCTGCGATTCGCCAACAGCTACTGCTGCCGCGTCCTGCTGGCGCGCTTGCAAGCGTTGCAGGTAAGCAGCTGCTTCCTCTAGCGTCTGATTTTCAACTAAGGGGGCCTGGCGCTGGAGGTAATCGGCTGCCTCCTCGAGGGTATCTTCAGCAATCAAGGGCTGGCGGCGCTCGCCCTCCTCCGCCTCCGATTGCGCCTGCTCGCTGCTGTCCGAGCGGTTGAAGGTGGCAGCAATCTGCTGCCACAAGCCCGGCTTGAGGGTAACCATGGCCCAACCTGCCAGTCCCAGACCGGCCACGGTTGCGCCGAGCGATGCAGCAATCGCGATCACCGTCTTAGCCCGTTTGGATGCCATACGCAGTTAGTTGGTCGCGGCTGCAATGCCAAGCAGCTAGCCCTGCAGCTTTTGGCGCAGTTTTTGTCGCAGCTCCGGATCTTGCTGCACTGCCTGGCTGATTTGCTGGAAGCGCTTGGGCTCTAGCCCTGCCTCCTGAATCGCCTGCTTTTGTTGGGCGCGCATTGATTCTTGCATGCTTTTGAGCTTTTGGCGCGCGCGATCGAGCTGCTGTTGCTCCTGTTGCGACAGGGATTGCGAACCATCCTGGCCGCTAGCCGAGCGGTTCAAGTCTTGAAACTGTTTGGGCGTTAGCCCCACTTCCTTGAGCGCTTTCGCCATCTTCTGCTGGCTCTGCGCGCGCTGCTTTCTGAGCGTTTGCACGGCCTTGGCAAACTTGTCTAGCTCTTGCTCGCTGACATCAGTCGCCGCCTGCGTGGCCTTCTGTTGGGGTTGGCTCGGTTGCGTTTGCGGATTGGACCGATCGGGGTTGGCTTGCGTTGGCTGCTGTTGCTCGTTGGGGGCCTGGGAAGAATCCGGCATGCCAGGCAGGCGCTCCTGCAGCGTGCTGCAAGCGCCGAGCGCAAGGGCAGCAGCTGCGGCAGTGCCAACTCGAAGGGCGTGAATGCGGCGGCGTGGCATGGACTAGAGACTCCTGGCGCTCAATAGCGATCGGCATGAGATTGGCGCCGATCCGTTTGAGGTTAACATGGCTGGGCTCGGGCAGGCTGCCGCCTGCCGCGACTGGCGCAGACTGCGATGGAACGATCGCCACTGGCCTGGCAAAACTTACCCTGGCAGGGCTGGCAGGGCGCCCTACTGGTCTTCCCGGTCGTACCTGTTTGGGGCGGTGCCATGCTGCTAGTGGCTGCCACTGCCCTGGGCTGGCAGTATCGCGGCGCGATTGGGGCGCGGCCGCTGAACTGGGGGTGGGCGCTCTGGAGCGTGGGCGTGCTCGCGAGCTGCGCCTTGGCTGCTCGGCCGCTAACGGCCTTGTTGGGAGCGGCCAATTTTCTGCCGTTTGTGGCGCTGTTTGCCATCTTGAGCGCCGTTTTGCAAGTCCCGGCCCAGCTGCGGCGGCTGGCCTGGCTCCTGGCGCTCGGGTCCGTGCCGGTTTTTGGTTTGGGCCTGGGTCAAATGTGGGGCGGTTGGACGACCCCAACGGCCTGGAGCACCCCATGGCTGCTGGGGTGGGACTTGGATGCTGGCGGCGACCCAGTGGGGTGGATGGCCTCGGTGTTTACCAATGCCAACCACCTGGCTGCCTATGCGTTTCCCATTGGGTTGTTGGCCCTGGAGCTGGCGCTAGAGGCCTATCGCGACTGGCGGCGGCATAGCAGCAGCGGGGGCGCCCTCCGGCTGTTGGGGGCGAGTGCCATTGCCCTCGGCAATGGGAGTGCCGTAGTGCTATCCCAATCTGATAGCGCGCTGGCCCTTGCCGTGCTGGGGGGGCTCGCGTTTGCCCTCTACCTGGGCTGGACGCGGCTGGCGATCTGGAGCGCTGGGGCGCTGGTGAGCCTCGCTGGCCTCGTCACCGGTGCCGCCTTGGCGCCGCCGCCGCTGCAGTCCGGGCTGCGCGTGATCGCTCCAGCCTACTGGTGGCAGCGGGTCATGGCGGCGTTCTACCCCGACCGGCCGCCGGCCCGCCTGCGCACGAATCAATGGGCGTTTGCCTGGGAGCGCTGGCTCGATCGCCCCTGGTTGGGCTGGGGGCTGCGCCACTTCTCGCCCCTCTACGAAGCGCAAACCGGTCACTGGCTGGGCCATCCCCACGACTTGGTCTTAATGCTGGCCATGGAGGTAGGGGCGCCCTTGACGCTGCTGCTGCTGGCCCTGGTGGGGGTGGCGATCGTGCGCGCCGTTTGGCTGCTGCGCGCCTGGCCGCTGGCTGCCCCCGTGCCGGGGGCGTTTCAGTGGCACCAAGACCGCCTGCTGCTGTTTGGGTATGGGGTTGCCTTTGGCGGGTGCACCCTATTTAGTGCCTTTGACGTCCCGCTGTTCGATCCGCGCACCAACCTGGTGGGCTGGCTGCTGCTGGCCGGGCTCGCTGGCGTCACGCACCGCTACCGGGCGCTGCTGCGCTGGCGGCCCTAAGTCCGAGGGCACTACTGCTGCTGCGACAGGACTAGCGACAGGTTGTCGGCGTAGCCATCGTTGGAGGTCCCTTCACTGCGAACGCTTTGCACCTGCACCTCAACCTTGCGGGTGCCGCTGGGGACCTGACCGCTTGCCTGGCGGCGCAGCAAGCCCGTTTGTCCGTCTCGGTCGGCAGCCCGGACAGCGTTGAGCCGGGCACAGTCCAGCACTCGACCGTTGCCGTCCATAAAGCGAGCTACAACCGTAGCGCGATCGGCTTGGTCTTTCCAGCCCCCTAAGTAGCCGGCAAGCTCGTACTGCAACTCGCCGGCGTCGATGGCATCGGCCCGGCCCGCCAGATCCACGGTTTGCCTGGCCTCAGAGTTGGCAACGCGGCCGCCGTAGAAAAACCGGTCGCCGTGATCGCTCGGTCCGGGCGCGCTGGCGCTGGGATATTCGCTGTTGCCGTAGGTCTTAGTGCTAAAGCCGCCGCTAGTAACCCAACCGCGTACAGGGCTGCCGAGCGGTCCAGCTTCGGCATTGCCGTTGGCTAGCAAATTGCGACCCAACAGCGAGTCGGCTGCGTCCGCTGCCTCAACGCGAAAGCGAGCGCGATCGCGGACCTCATAGCCCCCGTTCTCTTCCCAATTGAAATAAACGCGCGCTTCGTACTCGCCCGGGGGCAAGCCGTCGAAGGCCATCGTCCCTTGCTTGCGGCCCTCGGTATAGGCCCAGCGCTGCTCGTCGTAGCTGTCATCGGCTGCATCGGCCCGAACGACCGTAATCCAGTCGCTATCGTTGCCGGGCAACCCGAAAAACTGCATGCGGACGGGCTCGCCGGACGCGTAAACGGCCTGAGCGCTGCGTACGGTTGCCGACTGCGCGCTTGGCTGGGCCAGCGAAGGCGGACGCTGCGGGCTGAGGCTGATGGGGCTTGAGGGATGGAATTGAGCAGACTCAGACTGGGAGCGGGCTGCCGCAGTCCCCAACGTTCCCAAAAGCGCGAGCGAGACGACCAGTGGCAAACGGCGCGGCAATGGCATATTGGGAATGGCTCTCAACTCGATACAGCGATTTTACCACCGGTACCAGGCCTAGGCGCGAGAGCGCGGCTTGCCGCCGTTAAGGGGGTAGCGCGCCCGTTTGCGGCTGCCCGAGCGGGCGCGGCGCAGGCGCGGAACCACCCAAAGGGCAGTCAAGTACGCCAGGACGGCGCAGATAGCGCCCACAATGGCACACCCCACAAACAGCGTGCTCAAAAATTGCGCGCCTAGCTGGGTGAGCTCGCGCCAGGACTCGACATCCACCCGCTGGGCGGCGAGCTGCTCGGTGCCCAGCAACCACTGGCCCACTTTGAAGTTGAAGATGTAGATGGGGACATAGGTCAAGGGATTGCTAATCCAAGTCCCTACGGCCGCTGCAATTTTGTTGCCGCGCAGCGGCGTGGCGATGGCTAGCCCAATGAGGGTTTGAGCGCCAAACAGCGGAAACAACCCGGCAAAGACGCCCGCCGCGCACCCCCGCGCGATCGCGGCTGGGGTGCCTTCCATGCGGGCCAAGCGCCGGTAGTAGTAGCGCAGGCGCCGCTGGCAGCGGCGCCGCTTGGGCTGGCGGCGGGGCCTGGTCTGCTCAGCAACGGGCGAACGCTGCATGGCCCTCAAGGGCGTCATTGGCCGCAGGCCGGATTGCTACGCCTGCATTGTAAGGCAACCGTGCCACCCCCATCGGCTAAAATGCGCCTGCACGCAGCCCTGCGAGGGAGTCAAGCAATGCCAGCCACCGTGGCAGAAGGCGGTTATTGGTACTGGCGGGACCAGCCCATTTACTACTGCCAGGCTGGCGATCCGGGAGGAGCACCCCCCTTGTTGCTGGTTCACGGCTTTGGCGCCTCAACCGAACACTGGCGCAAAAACATTGCCGAGCTAAGCGCCGAATTTGAGGTCTGGGCGATTGACTTGCTGGGTTTTGGGCGCTCGGCCAAGCCCCCTTGGCACTACAGTGGCGACCTCTGGCAGGCGCAACTGCGCGACTTTATCAACAGCCGGCTCGAGCGCCCGGCGGTGCTCGTGGGCAACTCGCTGGGCGGCTATGCGGTGCTGCGTGCGGCAGCTCATCACCCCGAAACGGCAGCCGGCGTGGCGCTGCTCAATAACGCCGGTCCGTTTGCCCATAACCTCGAAACGACGCTTCCCACCCAGGCCGATCAGCCCCTAAAGCGGTTTGCGCGCGACTGCGTGCGCTCGCTGCTGCGGCAGCCCTGGGCGAGCTATTTGCTATTTTGCTACCTGCGCCGCCTCGCCCAGATCCGCCGCACCCTCAAGCGGGTTTATTGGGACCCGAGCGCTGTGACGGAGGAACTGGTCGAGGCCATCCGCCGCCCCGCCCACGATCGCGGTGCTTTCCACGTGTTTCGCTCGGTCTTTACCACACCGCCCGGCGATCCGCTGGACGAGCTATTGCCCAAGCTGCAATGTCCGCTGTTGGCGCTCTGGGGCGAGGCCGATCCCTGGATGGATGCGAGCGAGCGCGCGACCAAGTTCCGGCAGCATTGCCCGCCGTTGAGCGAGGCGTTCGTACGGGCCGGTCACTGCCCTCACAATGAAGCGCCCCAACAGGTCGATGCCGAGCTGCGCGCTTGGATGCGCGCGGCAGTTTTGCCGGCCCAGCAGCCGGTGTAATGGCAGCCATAAGCTTTTGTCATTGCCGCAGGCAAGCCAGCAATTGCCGGGAGCTTAATATTTTGTTACAAGGGAGGCAATCGCTGGGATAGTTTGCCAGTTCTATGGTGGGTGGCTTCGCGCAACTTCAAAACCGTCAGGGTGCCGATTGGGGGCAGAACCTGCTCAACTCGGTGGCGACCAAGACGCTGCGCCACCTGTTTTCCCAGTGCGAGGCCATCGACGTTTCGGTGGAGTGCAGCCCCTCCAACAAGCTGCTCCAGGGCAGCATCGACAGCTTCAAAATGAGCGGTCGGGGGCTGGTCATCCGCAAGGTGTTTCGCACCGAGGCCATGTCGTTCGAGACCGATGCCGTCTCGATCGACTTTAGCTCCGCGCTCAAAGGCAAAATTGCCCTCAAGCAGCCCACGCAGGCGATCGCGCAGGTCAAGCTGACCGAGCACGACATCAACCAAGCCTTTCAAGCGCAGCTGGTGCGTAAGCGCCTGGATAACCTAACCGATCCCAACCTGACAGCCCTGTCGGGCGGCCAGCCGGTTTCGTTTACCAACGTGCAAGTTGAGCTGCTGCCGCACAACCGCATCCAGCTTTGGGCCCACGCTGAACTGTCGCAGGGAGAGCCCATTCCCGTTTGCTTGAGCTGCACGCTGAGCGTCGAGCGCCGCCGCCGCATCCGGTTCAAAGACATTCAGTTTGAAGCCGATGGCGTGCCGCAAGCGCAGCAAGCGAGCGCGCAGCAGCTGGTACCGGTGCTGGGCGAGATCCTCAACGATATGGTGGACCTCGATCGCTTCGATTTGGATGGGGTTACCATGCGGCTCAACCGGCTGGAGACCGAGGGCAAAACCATGCTGTTTAGCGGCTACGCCCAAATCGAGCGCGTGCCGCAGTCGGGGTAAGCGCCCTTAGGTTGCAAACGACCCATGCCGCCGGTGCGCCGCACGCTCGCGCTGCCCCAGCTCCGGCTCTCCTACCTGGAGTGGAACCCGGGCGGCGTACCGTTGCTGCTGCTGCACGGCCTGGCAGACTGCGCCGCCGTTTGGTGCTGCCTGGGCGAAGCGCTAGGCGATCGCTACCACGTCGTCGCGCCGGACCTACGCGGCCATGGCGATAGCGACAAGCCGGCCCGCGGCTACGGCTTTGCCGAGCTCATGGGCGATTTGGAGGCCCTGTTTGATGCCTTGGGCTGGTCGGCGGCCGATGCGCTGGGCCACTCCTGGACGGGCAAGCTGCTGCCGCTCTGGGCGCAGCGATCGCCGCACCGGCTGCGCCGGCTCGTGCTGGTCGATCCGTTCTACATCGGGCGGCTGCCCGGCTGGCTCCGCCTGACGTTTCCGCTGCTGTACCGCACGCTGCCGTTTTTGCAAGGCTTGGGGCCCTACGCTAGCTACGAGCGCGCCCAACAACAGGCGCGGCGAATGAAACAATACCGCGGTTGGTCCTGCTGGCAGCAGCAGGCGTTTCGCGCCAGCCTCGAGCGCGGAACCGATGGCTGGTGGCGGCGCAAGTTTGCCCTTGCCGCGCGCGATGAGGCCTTTGCCGAGGTCCTGCAGGTAGCGGGACTGCGCGCGCCACTGCCCCATCCCACCCTCTTGCTGATCCCCGAGCGCGGGCTCAACCGCATGGTGTGGCAGCTCGCCCCCTTGCGGCGCCACGCCGATAAGCTGCAGGTCCGCTCGGTGCCGGGCAACCATTGGGCGTTCCTGGTTGCGCCGGCTGCCTTCGAACAGGCGGTCCGTTCGTTTCTGGAGGGCGGCCGCTAGCGCTGCGCCAGCTCGCCCATGGCCGCCGCCACGGCGCTGGAGACAAACGGCAAGATGCCGCGATCGAGATCGGTACCTTCAGTGAAAGCGACCAGCACGTAGGGCGGGCAGCCGGGCAGCTCGATGTAGGCCGCATCGTGGCGCACGTGCGAAGTCCAGCCGCCTTTGGCGTACAAGCGCGCGCCGGCCGGGAGTCCCTCACCCAAAAAACCGCTAACTTGGTCCTCGCCATCGTGTTGGGTGCGCTCGCTGGGATCGAGGCTGCGGGCCAGCAGCGCGCGCAGGTGCTGCGCCCGCTGGGGTGAGACAGCCATCCCGCTGGCAATGCAGTAGAGCAACCGAGCCGTGGCATCGGTGGTAAGCCGGTTGCGATTCTCGAGGTTGCGACCCACAAAGGTCCGCTCGCGGCCGTAGGGGCCATCGGACCAGGTTTTTTGGTTGAGGTTGGTGCCTGCTAGCGCCGGCCAACCGAATGAGCCAAAGTAGCGGTTGATGCGGTTGCGCTGCCACTGCCACTGCTCGAAGGCCTCGGGCGGCAGGTCGGGGCCGCTGGTGGTATCGGTGAGCAGATCCACCAGCAGGCTGGTGGCATCGTTGCTGGAAGGCCCCAGAGCATCTCGAAGTGCGCGCTCGAGCTCGGCTGAGGGGGCGAGCCGATCCTGCTGCAACCACTGCTGGATGGCGGTGGCGTAGAACAGCTTGATGAGGCTGGCCGGGTAGATGGGCTCGCGCCCGCGGTGGCTGAAGCTGCGCAAGGGCGGATCGCCATCCGCAATCAGCCAACTCAGGGCCAGGCGATCGGCGGTGAGGCTAGCGAACTCGGCCCGCGCGCGAGCAATGATGTCGGTACCCAAGGGCACGAGCGCGGCATCGCGGCGAAAAAACGGCATGGCTTAGGCTCAAAAACTCCCTGCCGGCGGCGTTGGCGTTTACGATTTGGGCTGGATGCATCCGCTCGATGGCCGTTGCCCCATCACCTGCCCGCCAGCCAAGCGCCCCCGGCCAGTACCGAGCCAGATGGGGATGCTCGGGAGAGCAAGCTCGTGTCGGTGGTCGTTCCCATCTACAACGAATGCCAGAGCTTGGGCTCGCTGTGCGAGCGGATTGCCGCTGCTCTGAGCTCGTGGCGCTACGAGATCGTCTGCGTTGACGACGGCTCGGCAGATGGCTCGGCAGCGCTGCTCAAGCAGCTAGCCCGCGAGCGGGGGGACCTGCGCGCCATTCTACTGCGACGCAACTACGGGCAGAGCGCGGCACTGGCAGCCGGGTTTCGCTACGCGCGCGGCGGTGCCGTTGTCTCGCTCGATGCGGATTTGCAAAACGACCCTGCCGACATCCCGCAGTTGGTGCGCAAGCTGGCCGATGGCTACGATTTGGTCAGCGGCTGGCGCCAGAACCGCCAGGACGCCGCGATTGCGCGCTTGCTGCCCTCCAAGGTGGCCAACTGGCTCATCGGGCAAGTCACGCGCGTGCAATTGCACGATTACGGCTGCTCGCTCAAGGCCTACCGCGCCGATCTGGTCGCTGATTTGAACCTCTACGGCGAGCTGCACCGCTTCCTACCGGCGCTGGCCTTTATTGAGGGCGCCCGCATTGCCGAGCTGCCGGTGCACCACCACCCGCGCCGCCACGGCCGCAGCAAGTACGGCCTGGGGCGCACCTTCCGCGTGCTGATGGATTTGCTGACGGTCTGGTTCATGCAGCAATTTTTGACGCGCCCCATGCACGTTTTTGGCTTGCTGGGACTTCTCTCCATGACAGCCGGCGTCGCGGTGGGGAGCTATCTGACTTACGTCAAGTACGCGCTGGGGCAGGACATCGGCGATCGCCCGCTGCTGTTGCTGGTAGCCATCCTGCTGCTGGCCGGCGTGCAGCTGTTCTGTTTCGGCCTGCTGGCCGAGCTGCTGATGCGGACCTACCACGAGTCCCAGGACCGGCCGATCTATCGGGTTAGGGAAGTCGTAGAGCGCCAATCTGTTAAGAATGGTTAAGTAGCCATCGCTGAATGGGGCGCTCCCCAACCGTGCAACCTGCGGCCAACAGCCTCCGCGAGCTTCAACCGGCACAACTCAAAAACCTGCTGTTTCTGTTCGTTGCCGGCCTCTCGTTTTGGATCGGCCTGACGGCAATGCTGCCCACGCTCCCGGCCTACATCAGCGATGTGGGCGGGAGCAAGCAGCAGGTGGGGCTGGTCATGGGCAGCTTTGCAGCCGGGTTGCTGCTGTTTCGGCCCTGGCTGGGCCGGCTGGCGGATCGGCGCAGTCGCAAGCTGGCTGTCGCCATTGGGACGGCGGTGGGGGGCGTGGCGCCGCTGGGGTATTGGGCCGTTGACTCGATTCCGCTATTAGTGGCGATCCGTGGCTTCCACGGCATCAGCATTGCTGCATTTACCACTGGCTACAGCACCCTGGTGGTCGATTGGTCCCCACCCGATAAAAAAGGCGAGCTCATCGGCTACATGAGCCTGGTGGTCCCCATCGGCATGGCGATCGGCACGGCGGGCGGCGGTTACTTGCAAGCGCAGGTGGGCTACGGCCCCTTATTCGGCCTAGCAGGTGCTATTGGCCTGGTGGGATTCGCGCTCTCCAGCCAAGTGGCCGATGCCCCGAGTTGCGATCGCGGCGGTGCCGGCGGCTCGCAGAGGTTCTGGCAGCTGCTGGCCAGCCCGCGGCTGCGGGTGCCGACGGCGGTACTGTTTCTCATGGGGCTGGTGTTTGGGGCCATTGCCAGCTTCCTGCCGCTTTTCATCCGAGATTTGGGCGTTGCGCTCAACCCGGGGCTGTACTACACCATCGTGGCGCTGGCGAGCTTTATCGTCCGGACCTTTGCCGGGCGCGCCTCCGATCGCTACGGGCGCGGCGCCTTCATAACCGGGAGCCTGCTCTGCTACGCCACAGCCATGGTGCTGCTGGCGGGCGCGCGCACGCCCGCTGACTTTATCCTGGCCGCGCTGGTGCAGGGGGTGGGAGCTGGAACGCTGCTCCCCATGTCGATTGCGCTCATGGCGGATCGCTCGGCAGCCAACGAGCGCGGTCGCGTCTATTCCATCTGCGTGGGCGGCTTCGATTTAGGCATCGCCCTGGCCAGCCCGTTTGTGGGCGTCCTGGCGCAAGCGCTAGGCTATCGCGGCTTGTTTGCGCTGGCCGCTGGCTTGGTCGCAGTGGCGCTGCTGGTGTTCGTTACGCGCGCCAACCGCAATCTGGCACACTCGTTGCGGTTTGCCACCGGCCGCAGCCGGGACGCCTACGCCCTAGAGCAAACGCAGTGAAAGCGGGCTTGGGAGGATTCGAACCCCCGACACCGTGGTCCGTAGCCACGTGCTCTGTCCCCTGAGCTACAAGCCCTGGCAATCTGCCGGCTTCCTACGCTATCACAGGCCCACATCATGGAACAATCGCGCTCCGATGAGGCGCTCTCGCACCTGAATGCCAGCGGCGAGGCGCAGATGGTGGATGTCTCGCGCAAGCCCGAGCAGGCGCGCCAGGCCGTTGCGGCCGGTTGCGTCCGGATGCGAGCGGCCACGCTCGAGGCGATCGCGGCAGGCAACGCGCCCAAAGGCGATGTCCTGGCAACGGCCCGGCTAGCGGGCATCATGGCCGCCAAACAAACCGATCGGCTCATTCCGCTCTGCCACTCGCTGCCGCTGCATCACGTCGAGGTAACCCTGACAGCCGATCCGCAGCTGCCGGGCTACCACATCCAGGCCAGCGCGAGCACCCAAGCGGCCACGGGCGTGGAAATGGAAGCCCTGACGGCCGTTTCGGTGGCAGCCCTGACGCTCTACGACATGGCCAAAGCCCTAGAGCAAACCATGGAGATCGGCTCGGTGCGCTTGCTGCACAAAACGGGAGGCCGCTCCCAGAGCGCGCGCGAGGGGGAGTGACGCCTTACAATTGAATTGACAAGCGATTGCGAGGAGCTGCCTTGCCACCGCGCTGGTCGCGCCCGCCCACTCGCACCGACCCCGATTACCGACGCTTGGCCGATCGCATCAACTGGGTCGTTCACTTGGGCGCGTTCGCTGCAACCAACTCGGGGCTGTGGTTCTTTCACAACCTGCAGCAGGCCCACTGGGCTTGGGCACCGTGGCTCACCGGCGGGTGGGGCTTGGCCGTACTCGCGCATGCAGTCTATGCCTTCGCGCTTGCCGAGCGCGCTCGGAGCTCCCATGGCCGATTCTGAAACCACGCAAGCCATCGAGGCCCTGGCAGCCGAAATTGGCGAAGCGGCCTACATCGATGTTGCCAACTGGCACCTCTACCTATCGGACGCGCGCCTGCATCGGCCGCTAGCCGAGCAGCTCTATCCGGTGCTGGAGCAGCAGGCCATTAGCGAACGCGACGTGCAAGCTGCGCTGCGCCAGGTCACCGTCCGACTGGGGGGCGGCCAGCGAGAACTCTCCCTAGCAGAGCTAATTCCTCCGCAAAGTCAAACCGATCTGGTGGAGCAGCTCGAAGACTACCAGCGCCGGCTGTAGCCGCTACTCGGCTGTGTCGGTTCCGCCCGCTGACATTCTCATCCTCTCCAATGGGCCGGGCGAGATTGCGACGTGGGTGCGGCCGGTGATGGAGTGCCTGCGGCAGCGCCTAGGCGATCGCGCCCGCCTGTCGCTGGTGCTGGCCCCTTGCCGCAACGCCACCGGCACTGAGGCGCAGATGGCGCGCCAGTTACTGCCGCTCGATCGGGTGCAGGGGCCGCAGCACTTTTGGCCATTTCTGCTCTGGGGGCGTACCGCTGAGGGATGGGACTGGCGCGATCGCGGCGTCGTACTGTTTTTAGGCGGCGACCAGTTCTTTCCGCTGCCCATTGGCAAGCGCTTGGGCTATCCCACTGTCGTTTATGGGGAATGGGAAACCCGCTGGCTGCGCTGGCACGACCGCTTTGGCGTCCCGCGCCCCGAGGTTGCCGCGCGCGCGCCACGCCACCATCGCGCCAAAATCGCGGTCGTGGGCGATTTGATGGCTGATGTCAGCGCGGGGGCCGGCCCGCCGGCACCACCGAGCCAGCCGCTAGTGGGGCTGCTACCCGGATCGAAACCCGCCAAACTCGCGCAGGGGCTGCCGCTGATGTTGGCCAGCGCCGAGGCCATTCAGGCTCAATGCCCGCAGGCCCGGTTCGCTCTCCCCGTGGCGCCCACGCTGGACCCGGCGGCGCTGGCGCGCTTTGGCGATCCCGCGCGCAATCCCCTGGTTTCGCGCGTTGGGGGCACCAGCGCCACGCTGGAGCGCGCGGGCGACGAACTAATCCTCACCACCGCGCGCGGCACGACGGTGGCCCTATGGACTCACTTTCCCGCCCACCCGCAACTGGCGCATTGCACGTTCTGCCTGACCACGGTTGGGGCCAATACGGCCGAGTTGGGCGCGCTGGGCGTGCCAGCCATTGTCTTGTTGCCCACGCAGCAGCTGGATGCCATGCGCGCCTGGGATGGCGTGCCGGGCTTGCTAGCCAACTTGCCGGGGGTGGGCGCGCCGCTGGCCAAGCTCATCAACGCCTGGGTCTTGCGGCAAAAGCGCGCTTTTGCCTGGCCCAATATTTGGACGGGAGAAACCGTCATGCCTGAGTTAGTCGGGCAGCTTACCCCCGAGCGCGTGGCAGCGCTGGCGCTGGCTTGGTTGCAGCAATCGGAGGAGCTGGCCCAAAGGCGCCAGCGCCTGCAGCAAGCGTGCGGTCAGCCCGGGGCGGCCGAGCGCCTGGCCGATCTCGCCATTGCCGCGATCGCGCGCTAGGCATCGGAGCGGTAAGACTGGCGGCCCAGCTCGTAAATGCCGCATGCCGCGCAGGCCAGCAGGCTGACCGCTACCGACCAACGCGCGCCCAAGGTATGCGCGATGCCCCAGTTGCAGAGCGCGCCTGCCAGCAAAAAGGGAACGATGCTCAAAACCGAGGCACCCAAGGCATGGGGAGCAGCCGGTTCCGAGCGGCGCAGCGCGCATTCGATGGGCCCAAGCCGCCGCTCGAGCCATACAGTCAGCCGCTCGCGCGGGGATTCGCCACCTAAATAAAGGGCAAACGACCAGAGGCAGGCAGCGGCAAGGGCCGTTGTATCGATGGGGAGCGCAAGCATGGCTGGACCCAGCAAGTGGCTTGCCTGCAAGCTTAACAATTTGTAACAGCAAGGCGCGAGCGCTTGTCTTGACGCTATGGAGAGCGAGGCTAAAATCGCGCCGGTGCGAGGAAGGGAACGGCAGCATGCGCGAGGTTATCCGCTACGGACTGGCCGCTTGGGCTGCATTGGCTGCAGCGGCCTCGACTGCGCCGCCAGCTGCGGCATCAGTTTGGCAGGAGGCCTCATTTCCAATTGAGGCCTTTCAGGGCTATACCTCCCCTTACGGCTATCGCAACGCCCCCAATGGGGCCAGTGGCGGCGGCGGCCGAGACTTCCACCACGGGCTAGACATGGCCGCGCCCCAAGGCAGCTACGTCCGCAACTGGTGGGCCGGCCGCGTGGTCAAGGTGGCCGAGCGCCCCGCTTGCGGCACCATGGCGATCGTGCGCTCGGGGGACTGGAAGCACATCTACTGCCACCTGCAAGGCAGCGTCGAGCACGATCACAACGGCGCTTACTACCGCACGCGCGGCATCCGGCTGCGGCAAGGGCAGACCGTACCCACCGGCGCCCGCATTGCCCGCGTCGGCACAACCGGCAACACCACGGGTCCCCACCTGCATTGGGGGCTCAAGTATCAGGGGCAGTTCGTCAATCCGGCGCGCGTGCTGCGCAAGATGGAAGCTGCTGGCGCAGGCTAGCGCGACGGGGCGAGCTGCTTTTGGCGCGCCGGTAGCTGGGTGTAAGCCGCTACAATCTGGCGGAAGCGCTCGCCGTCGATGGTTTCTTCGTAGATCAAAATATCGACTAAGTCGTCCACGAGCTGCCGGTTTTCGCGGATCAGGCGGCGCGCTTTGTCGTAGCAGTGGGTAGCGATCGCGCGCACTTGCCGATCAATTTGGGCAGCCACCTCTTCCGAGTACTCGGACCCGTTGCCCCAGTTGCCCCCCAAAAAGACGGGGACACTTTCACTCTCAAAGGCTTGCGGTCCCAGATCGGACATGCCGTAGCGCGTCACCATCTCGCGCGCCAGGTTGGCGACCGCGCGCAAGTCGTTGCTGGCGCCGCTGGTTGCCTCGGCCTCGCCAAACACTTCTTCCTCAATCGCTCGACCGCCTAACGCGATCGTTACTTGGTCGAGCAGCCATGCGCGGCTGTAGAGGCCGCTATCGATCACATCTTCATCGGGAGTGGCTTGGGAGAAGCCGCCGACGCCGCCCGAGCGCGGGATGATGGTGACTTTGTTGAGCGGATCGGCATGCTCCAGCAGCGTCATCAGCAGGGCATGGCCCACTTCGTGGTAGGCGATCAGGCGCTTTTTCTTGCTGTTGAGCAGCGGATTGAGTGTCATGCCGATGGTGATGCGATCGATGGCATCATCAATATCGCGCATCGAGATGGCATCCTTTTGGCGCCGTCCGGTGAGGATGGCAGCTTCGTTGAGCAAGTTGGCCAAATCCGCGCCGGAAAAGCCGGGCGTTCGGCGGGCGACGTTGGCTAGCGATACCTCGGGAGCCAGTTTTTTATCGCGCGCGTGGACCTCCAGAATGCCCAGGCGTCCGGCGTAGCTAGGCAGATCGATGGTGACTTGACGGTCGAAGCGTCCCGGGCGCAGCAGCGCCCCATCCAGCACGTCGGGCCGGTTGGTGGCAGCGATCACCACCACGCCGGTGTTGGCTTCAAAGCCATCCATTTCGGTGAGCAGCTGGTTGAGCGTCTGCTCGCGCTCGTCGTTGCCGCCCCCAATGCCGCTACCGCGCTGGCGCCCGACGGCGTCGATTTCGTCCACAAACACCAGGCAGGGGGCATTTTCCTTGGCCTTTTTGAACAAATCGCGCACGCGGGAGGCCCCCACGCCGACAAACATCTCGACGAACTCCGATCCCGAGATGCTAAAAAACGGCGTGCCAGCTTCGCCGGCGACTGCCTTGGCCAGCAGGGTTTTGCCCGTTCCGGGCGCTCCCACCAACAGCGCCCCTTTGGGGATTTGCGCGCCCACTGCCGTAAACCGCTCGGTTTCTTTGAGAAAGCTCACCAGCTCCTGCAGCTCTTCTTTAGCTTCCTCAATGCCGGCGACATCGTCAAAGCTCACCCCGGTTTGGGGTTCCATGTGAAACCGGGCCTTGGTTTTGCCAAAGCTCATGGCCTGGCCCGAGGACTTGCTGGAGCGGCGCACGAACCACACCAGCCCGCCGATCAAAATGGCAAACAGCAGCAGGTTGATGGCTAGCCCAATGGCCAGCGAGTTATCCGAGCCGTTTTTGACGGCAATGGCGACATCCTGCTTTTGCAGCCGGGTAATGAGATCCTGATTGTCCTGGAAAAGCCGAACTTGACGGGGCTCGGCCCGACCGCTCAGCTTGACTTGGGCCGTTTGGTCGTTTTTGTTGAGGGTGACCTTTTCCACATTGCCCTGCTCGAGCTGCTGGAGCAGGTCCCCGTAGTTGAACTGGTTGCGCTTGTCTTGGGCTTGGGTGGCGCTGGCACTGCCGAGCAGAACGGCAGGAATGGCGGCGAGGCCCGCCGCTAGCGACAGCCAGCGTTGCTTGCGCGGCCGGGTGGGGAGCAATCCTGTCATGACCCTAGAATGGGGGATCGCGTGGGCAACTAAGGAACGCTATGCGCCTTAGCTCCCAGTCTAACGCCGCCATTGCCGGGCTATTTTTGCTGCTCTTGCTCCTGGCTGCGGCGCTGTCGCGCCTCTTGCAGCGCGCTCCCTGCTTGCTGGATGACGCCGCGCACGATCAGCCCGATCCCGCGCCCCAGAATTTGGGTCAGCACGTAAACCGCACCGCCGCCGATAAAGCTGGCGATCACGCGCACCCGCGGCGCTAGCGCATCGCGGATCTCCCAGGCCAGGGTTACGCCCCAGCGAATGCCGCGCAGCTGGGCTAGCTCGGCCTGGCGCCGGCCGTAAATCTCGACCGTTTGGATGCCGTTGGGCCCAAAGGCCAGCAGGCGATACTTGCTCTCGAATATGGCGCGCGGCTCGGACAGGTAGTAGTCCTGGCGGTACTGCCAGGAGAGGCTGTTGCGGAAACGCCCGATCGCGCGCGAGGACCAAAACTCGCGCCGGTAGAGCGCTTTGACGACCGCATCCGTCTCGGAGAAGGTATTGGCAATGGCGTGCATGACGCCGTTGCCAACCTGGATGGTGAGATTCTGCAGCAGCAGCTCGGCCCGCTGCTGTGGTGTGGGCGGGGTTTGCGAGGCATCGACCCGCTCGAAGGTCGGCGGCTGCTCGAACAGCAGGTAGGCAAACAGCTCGCTCACCAGCGGGAGGCGCTCCAGAATGTCGCGCTCGACGCGAGCCGCATTTTGCAGGATCAGATCGAAGCTGGGCGGATCGCCGGTAGGCGTGCGGTTGGGATGGTATTTGCCGAAAAAATGCAGCAGCGAATTTTGCCACAGCTCGCGCAGCAGCCGCGATTGCGCCTCGGGCAGCTGCTCGGGGGCCAGCTCCAGAAAGCGCAGCTCCGCTAGCTGGGCTTCCAGGCGCTTGAGGATCGTATAGAGCAGTTCCCGCCGCCGCTCCGGGGTTAGCAGCTCGATCTCGAGCGGGCGATCGGTGGCATTGGCCGTGCTGGCGCGGACGCGCTCGAGCGTTGCAGCAATGGCAATTTGGGCTGCATCTTGAGGCTCGGTGTCCCCCGTTGAGGGACGCTCGCCGGACTGCAAGGCCGGCCTAGGCGGCTCGGGGGTCGCGCCGCCTGTCCCGAGCGGCAGCAGCTGGCCGATCAGCCAGCGGGCCGCGAGCAACTCGCGCTGCACGCCCTGCCAAAACAACCAGTCCGGCAGGCGCAAGCGCGGGTCGCTCAGGCGAAGCCGAACGCCAGCCAGCTCGGCATCGATCTGGCGCACTCCCGAGCGGCGCTGTCGGTAGAGCCAGTTGGCCGAGGGGGTTGGGCCCTCTAGCTGGGCCTGCGACCAAGACGGACGGCCGGCTGCCACTTCCCGCATGGCGGCTGCCAGCGTTGCGGCCGAGCTTCCCTTACGGCAGTAGCCTTCAATGCCGCAGGCTTGCGCCGCTGCCAGCCACCTCGGTTCAGCGATCGCGCTCAACAGCAGAACGGGAATGCGCGGGAAGTCGCGCTTGAGCTGCCGGCAGCGCTGCAGGCTGGCGTCTGCTGCCTCTGTCGGGTCGCCCGAGTGAGGCTCCAGCACGACCAGATCGGGCGGTGCCGTCCCTGCCGGCGGTTGCAGATAATCCCACGCCGCTGCCAGCGATTCGAGCTGCGCGACGATGGCAATGCCACTATCGTCCTCCAGTACCGAGGCGAGCCCCCACCGAAAGACCTGATCGGCATCGACCGTTACAATGCGGAGGGGGCGATCACCAGCGGATGTCACAACCTAAGCGCCCGTTGCGCGCAGCGCGATCGCGTTAAGCCTAACTGACGGCCCAGGCGCATTCCAAGCGGCCTTACTCGCCGGAGGAGGCGCTTTGAGCGCGAACGACCGGTGGCAGCGGGCCGCCGCCGGCTTGGGTGGGCCGTTCGGCTTTGTAGCGGCCGTAAAAATCGATGCGGTAATCGGAGATTTCGATGCCCGTTTGGGCCTCGATTTGGCGGATTAGCTCCGGCGGGAGTTCGACGTGGATGTCCACGATTTGATCGGTATCCAGGCAGTTGATGTGGCTGTGCGCCTCGCTGATGTTGCCGTAGAGGCGGCCGTCGCAGTGCTCGACGCACTCGATAATGCCGTGGCTGGAGAGCGCCTCGAGGTTTTGATAAACCGAGGTGTGGCCGATCTCTTTGCCCTGATAGTTGAGGCGATCGTAAATTTCGCGGGCCGATAGGTGCTTGTCTGCTTCCCAAAGCAGCTCCAGAATGGAGCGCCGCTGGCGGCTCAGGCGCATGCCGCGCTTCTGGCACTGCTGCAGGGCATCTTCTAGCGAGCGGATGGGCGCTTCGCGGCGCTCGCTCTCATTAGCCTGCTGCTGGCGGTTGCTTTGACTCATGGGCCCTAATGCTTGCCTTGGGCAGAAATGGTGCGTTGCGCTCTGCCGCTAGCAACCGCAGTCCAAGCTGCCCCGATTGCAACCGGCTCGGCTTTTAACATTATTCATACTCATTACCAGTTTAGCTTGCATGCCTTGCAAGCAGCGACCGCCTATCGGCGTGCAGGTGCGGCGAAGGCTGCCACTGCCCAGACTTAGCATATGCCAGGATCGATGAGCGCGTTGTCCCCTTGAGCTAGCGCTGGAGCTGCTGCCGGCAGCCAAGACGGTGCCATGCAGCTAGGAGCATTACTGCAAGCCTTAGGGCCTGCGGCCAGCTACTATCCCGCCTTGGCGCGCGCCACAGGGGGAGCGACCGCCGCCATTTTCTATACCATCCTGTTGCAGTGGCAGGCCCGCCAGGGTGGGGGTGGGGTGAGCTGCACGCCAGCCGAGCTCGAAGCCGCAACCGGTCTAAATGCCGACGAGCAGCAACTTGCGCGGGCGCTGCTCGAGGCCCGCTCGCTGCTGCAAGCGCGTTCGCAGCAAGGTCAGAGCTGCACGTTTTATCCCGAAACGGCGCCCCTAGCCGAGCGGTTGGATGCGCCGGCGGCGGATGGTGCTGCCGGTCCCCCTGAGCGAGCTCCCGCCGCACCTGCTGACCCGCACTTCCCGGTCCGCCGCCCGACGGCTGGCGTTCCCGTTAGCCCGGACTATCGCTTCCAGGGGCCGTGGCAGTCCGAGCAACAGTTGCAGGCATTCCAGCGCGCGCTGCTCGAGTATGCCAAGCAGCAGGGCATGCGCAACCCCTCGGCTTGGGCCTTTAAGGTGATCGATGGGCTGACCAAAGGCATCCACTCGCCGTTTTGGGACGAGTTTGCGGCCGGGCGCCCGCTGGGCGAGTCGCAACAGGTCCAGCGCGAGTGGGAAGTGGCGCCGGGGGTGCCCTATCCCGCTTTTGAGGAGGAGCGCATTCAGTACTACCGCCACAAGGGCGAACCGCTGGAAGCTGCTGTTGCCAAGGCGCGCGCCGACCTGCGGGACCCGGTTTTGGGGCAAGATTTGTGGGATGGCTTTTTGCGCAAGTGCGATCGCCTGGCGGATGAGGCGATCACGGCCCGCGAAGCCGGCGTCTCGCACCCGGCCCTGCCCTCGTCCTTTACCGAGCGGCGCCAGGTCACCAAAGAAAGCGTCATGGAAAAGCTTGCCCGCGCAGGTTCTCCGGCAGCTAGCCTCACCGCCGAAACCAGCAGCGAAGGTGGCGGCGAGGACACCGCTCAGGCGTCCCAGCGCGGGACCGATGGCGGCAGCGATACCCCTGCCGATGAGGCCGAGGTTCCCAGCTTGGAGGCATTGCGCCGCGCCTACCGAACCCCCATGGGCCGCGAGTACGTCGAGCGGCAAATTGCGGCCCATCCCGAGTGGGGGTATGCCATTGAAGGCGGCGAAGTGGTCGATCGCTACCCGTTTTGAGCCATGGAGCAGCTCGGTCAGTTCTCAGCTTGGGATCCCGGGCGCCGCGCCCCCTCAAAAGCAGAGCGGGCTGCCTGGCAGCGCGAGCGGCAGCGGCGCGAGGTCGAAGCCGGCTACCGCCAGCTTGCCGAGCTGTGCCGCTTGGGCGAGACGGCAGCTGCCCGGCGCCTAGCCCAGCGCAATCCGCACTGGGGCTACGCCATCGCCGATGGCGAGGTCATCGCGGCAAGCGAGGCGCCCTATTAAGCCAACACTTGCTCGCCCACGGCTTCGTACTTTTTCCAAGCCAGGCGGGCGCGTGCTCCAGTGTAGTCGCGAACGGCAACCCCGCGCTCGGCGGCCCGCTCGTAGGCCACCAGTAGCGGAATCTCGACCGAAAACAGCGGCACGTTGCGCGCCTCCAGCTGCGCGCGGGCTTCGCGCCCGCTTCGGGTGCGCGGATCGACTTTGGTCAGCAAGACCCGAAAAGCCACCCCTAGCGGTTCCAGTAGCTCCAGGGTTTTGAAGGTGGCATCCATATCCAGCGAGTTGGGCGTGGTGGGCAGGACCGTCAGGTCGCTGCCTTGGGCCAGATCTTTAAGGTCGTCGGGCTCGGGCCGCGGTTGCGTGTCAATGACGATGTGGTTGTACTTGCGGATGACAGCATGGGAGCCGGCCTCAGAGGCCACGCGAAACGGGAGCTTTTCCTCTTTAGCCCACACCAGCGCCGAGCGGTTGCGATCGGCATCGACCAGTAGCGTTGGGGCTTGCTGCTGCAGGTAAGTTGCCAGGTGAATGGCGGTAGTAGTTTTGCCGACGCCGCCTTTGAGTGCCGTAACGGTTACGAACATACGGGAGCCTCGAGAATGTCAGGTAGGAACGAGTCGGCTGCAAATCGAGAGGCATTCTAATGACGGCAACGGTTTCTCTCAATGCAACCCAGATCCGCAACCTCGATCTAGCCCCGATTCGCGAGGTTGTGGACGAGCCGCTTCGGCGCGGTGCCATTGCCGATCTCGAGCAGCAGCTCAGCTTTGACATTGACTTCCCGCGCGAGCAAACCGATCCGCGCGAGCTCTCCGAGGTCCCCGAAGTCCGGCTGTGGTTCGTCAGCCTCGATGCCCGCTATCCGTGGTTGCCGTTTGCGCTGGATTGGCGCTCGGGCGAGCTGGCGCGCTACGCCGCCATGCTAGTGCCGCATCAGTTCAGCCGCTCGGAGGGCATCCAGTACAACCCCGAGGCCCTGGAGATCTTTGTCATGCGCAAGATCTTCGTGCTGACCGACTGGCTGGGCGCGCAGGGCCTATCCAGCACCTCGCGCGTCAAGTCCATGGCGCAGATGTTAGGCTACGAGCTCGACGATACGTTTTTCGATCTGGCGGCGCAGTCCTAGCAGCTCGGGAGCGGCTGCCCGCTAGCGATCGCGGCTAGGGAAATGACGGTCGCGGCTGCAAGGCGAGTGGCTGACCCCAGCCTTGCCAGGCACAATCCCAACCCCATCGCTACAATGGCGGGCACGCTGCTACAGCGCCGAGACTTGTTGGGCTGTTGGAACCGCTGCCGTTGGAACCGCGCTAGAAGGCGCCGGTATCTCGACTGCCCGCGTCGCGATCGCGCATCGGATGCCGGCAAGCGAGGACAGTTCGGCACTGGGGCGGGCGAGCCAGGCAACCCAGCTCCCGCCTCCACCTGCAGTTTTTTATCGATCAACCCCCCTAACTGACCCTAGATATGACCGCAAACGCAAAAGACACCCAGAGCGCAGGCCGGTGCCCGGTGATGCACGGCGCTCGCACGCAGTTGGATGGCGATGGCATGGGGCTCCGCGACTGGTGGCCCCACCAGCTCAACCTCGCGATCCTCCACCAGCACTCTGCCTTGTCCAATCCCTTGGACGAAGGATTCAACTACAGGGAGGCATTCCAACAGCTCGATCTGCAAGCCCTCAAGCAGGATCTCTTTGCCCTGATGCGGGATTCCCAGGACTGGTGGCCGGCCGACTACGGCCACTACGGCCCGCTTTTCATTCGCATGGCCTGGCATGCCGCGGGTACCTACCGCATCGGTGATGGCCGCGGCGGCGGTGGCAGGGGGGCGCAGCGCTTTGCCCCCATCAATGGCTGGCCGGATAACGGCAACCTCGACAAGGCGCGCCGGCTGCTTTGGCCGATCAAGCAAAAGTACGGCCACCGCATTTCCTGGGCCGATCTGATCCTGCTAGCCGGCAACTGCGCCATGGAGGACATGGGCCTGAGGACCTTCGGCTTTGCCGGCGGCCGCGAAGACATCTGGGAATCCGAGGACGACACCTACTGGGGCCCCGAGCAGGAGTGGCTCGCTGACGAGCGCTACAGCGGCGATCGCGAGCTCGAGCAGCCTCTCGCCAACGTGCAGATGGGGCTCATCTACGTCAATCCGGAAGGGCCCAACGGCAAGCCGGACCCGGAGGCCGCTGCCCACGACATTCGCGAGACCTTTGGGCGCATGGCCATGAACGACTACGAGGCCGTCGCGCTCATTGCCGGCGGGCACACCTTCGGCAAGTGCCACGGTGCGGTCGACCCCCAGCACGTCGGCCCGGAACCCGAGGCAGCGCCGCTCCAGGAACAGGGGCTGGGCTGGCACAACAGCTACGGCACGGGCAAAGGCGAGCACGCCATGACCAGCGGTATTGAAGGGGCTTGGACGCCCGAGCCCACACGCTGGGACAACGGCTACTTCGACATGCTCTTTAACTACGAGTGGGAGCTGACCGCGAGTCCGGCCGGGGCCTATCAGTGGCGGCCGAAAAACGTCGCGGAGCAGGACAAGGTGCCCGATGCCCACGATCCGTCGAAGCGGCACGCGCCCATGATGCTCACGACCGATATTTCGCTGAAGGTGGATCCGAGCTACCGCGAGATCTCGCAGCGGTTCCACCAGAACCCGGGCGAGCTCGAGGACGCGTTCGCGCGCGCGTGGTTCAAGCTGCTCCACCGGGACATGGGGCCCAAATCGCGCTATCTGGGGCCCGAAGTCCCCCAGGAGGACCTGATCTGGCAGGACCTGGTTCCTGCCGTCGACCACGCGCTCATCGGCGCGCAAGACATCGCCTCGCTCAAGGCGCAGATCCTCGGCTCCGGCCTGTCGATCGCGGAGCTAGTGGCCACGGCCTGGGCCTCGGCCTCAACCTTCCGCGGCTCCGACAAGCGCGGCGGCGCCAACGGCGCGCGCATCCGGCTCGCACCGCAGAAAGATTGGGAGGTCAATCAGCCCCAACAGCTGGCGAAGGTGGTCGAGACCCTGGAGAACATCCAAAAAGCCTTCAACGGCGCGCAGTCTGGCAACAAGCGGGTCTCGCTCGCCGACACAATTGTCCTTGGCGGCAACGCTGCTGTGGAGCAGGCCGCCAAGAAGGCCGGGTATGACATTGAGGTGCCCTTCTATCCGGGACGCACCGACGCCTCGCAGGAATGGACTGACGAAGAAGCCTTCCAGGTGCTCGAGCCGGTCGCTGATGGGTTCCGCAACTACCTCAAGACGCGCTTTACCGTGCCCGCCGAACGGATGCTGCTCGACCGGGCGCAGTTACTGACGCTGACTGCCCCCGAGATGACCGTGCTCGTCGGCGGCATGCGCATGCTGAATGCCAACTTCGAGCAATCCCAGCACGGTGTTTTCACGGATCGCCCGGAGACGCTCAGCAATGACTTCTTTGTCAACCTGCTCGATATGGACACGAAGTGGGAACCCACCTCAGAAGCGGAAGAGCAGTTCGAGCTCCGCGATCGCCAAACCAACGCGCTGAAGTGGACCGCCACCCAGGTTGACCTCATCTTCGGCTCCAACACCCAGCTGCGCGCCATCTCGGAGGTCTACGCCCAGGACGACGCGCAGGAGAAGTTCGTACGCGACTTTGCCTCGGCCTGGAACAAGGTCATGAATGCGGACCGCTTTGACCTTGCGTAAGGGCCTGCAGGCCCAGCTGCGCTTGCAGCTCGGGTCTGGTGCGGCTCCGCGCTACAGTCGAGCCCGTGCCAGTTTGACGTGCTAGGCTGCCAATATGGCAAGCGAAGCACGACTCATGGGAACGTCTGCGCAAGCGGAATATGCGGGAATCCTCGAGAGCTTTGGCCGCTCGGCCGACTCGGGGGTGCAGTCGGTTCTAGACGTGCATCGGCTGCTTTTGGCGGGAATTGAGGGCACGGCAATCCGCCGGTTCGCGGCTTACTACAATCTCTCTAATGATGACCTGACGCAGTAAAGTCACTCCTGGGCATTCCGGTGGTAAATTTAGACGGTATAACAGCCACGGTATCAATAGCACAAAATAGCGAACTTAATAGATCCGAAACAGCAGAACAAGTTTTTATGGGGAGTTATGATAAAATGATTGATTCTAAGAGTGAAATATTGCAATACAAGAAACAAGTTAACAAGAAAAACAATAGGATCGAAACATCTGTGAATCCTAACGAGCGAATACTCGTTACAGTTACTTTGTCTAAACCTTTATCGGAAAAAGCAGTTCAAAAATTATCAGAAAAATCTAGTTTAGAGATAAAACAAGCAAAATCTATAGCAAAAACACGTGGATCGTGAACAGATAGGTAGAGTTGTCTCTGAGAGCTTTAACTCCCAGTTCGAGAGAGTCCCAGAGTTTTGGCCAACAAGCTAGCTCCGTTCACATGTGGTCTACGACTGCTATAGATTAAAGGAAAGCGATGGCGAGAGAAGTACACTTGGTTCACAGCCAAGATCGAAAGATGACTTATTAAGTGACATGGCTGTCGAACATTTAACTAAAATGGAGGATCGTGTTTATGTGGGAATTATAGAGTTAGTTGGAAACATGCCAGCCAATAAAATACAGCCCTTGAGTAGCAGTAAGTTAACGTTTCTAGTAGATCCTTCTGCAGATAATTATTTTACTAGCAGCAATCCCGAAAACGATCAGGTTCCAGGATTTTATTGGAGCTTAGAAAGCTATAATATGCTTCCCAAAGCTAATGCTTCGCAATCGTAAGTAAGCGTTTTGGTTTCCCGTTTTGCGGTCATTCTGCGCCCGCTTTTCATAGAGCTGCGTGCGAACATCGCGCGTAGTGGCCAGGCAAAGGTATTCCTTAAAACGGCTGAAAGTACGCTCAATGCGATTGCGCTGCTAGTAGCTGCTTGGCTTGAACAGTCCACTCAGGGACTCGTTGCGCTATTACAGGGTAGTCAGGCGGATAGCTGCTGCCGATGAGCTTGGAAGGCCTGCTTCGGAGATTGCACTGAATTGACGAATGCCTCCGTTGGCTCCTCCTCGGGAGACTGACTAGCGAGCAGTTGAAGTGCCGCCGCCGTCAGCGCTCCCGAGCGGGAAGTGCCATGCCGGTTAGCGTAAGCATCAATTCGTTCCAGCACTCGTTCGGGAATGGTGACGTTAACGCGCCGCACCTGACCGGAGAGTTTCGAGAGGTCAACCTCAACTAGCGCCCACGTGCCACCTGCTAGCTCAGGGTTGCGAGCATGTTGCTCGATAGACCCGCTAGTCGGGAAGTCCTCGCCATCGAGCAGGAGGCCTTCAACATGGCACTCGATGGCCTCAACCGCACTCTGGAGGGCCTCGTCCGTAGTGCTGCCGGCTGAGAAGCAGCCGGGCAGATCGGTGACGGTAACCCCGTAGGTTGCTTGCGAGTCGGCATGAATGACGATTGGGAAATGCATTAGGAAAGCCTCATCGACGAGGGGTCCATGACCAACCGGCTTGGCGGAAGATGCTTTTGAGCGTTTAGATGAGGAGCACTATCGTTCGTCGTGTTGCTGACTTCCGGCGAAATCGTTAATTTTGACCTCTCCTTCAGGGAAGCGAGCAACTAAGTCGAGTTCACCGCCCATCGCCTCGATGATGGAGCGCAGATGAGAAACACTAACATCATCCCGCTGTTCTGTTCTAGCAATAGCTGGTTGCTTGACCGATAGCCTTTCGCCTAGCTGTGACTGGGTCATTTGGAGGGCTTCTCTCAGCTCGCTTAGCGCCATTTCGGTTCTTAAGCGAGCTTTTTTGTCCTCAACAATATCTTTCTGGCTTTTGGTGAACTTTTGGGTCAGGTCATGGAATTTTTTGTGTCCGCTCATATCAGCCCCTCTTGCCTTATCTCCTCCAGATATAGCAAAAACACGTGGATCGTGAACAGATAAGTGGGCTTGTCTCTGAGGGCTTCAATCCCCAGTTTGAGAGAGTCCCAGAGTTTTGCCCAACAAGCTAGCCCCGTTCACGTGTGGTCTACGACTGCTATAGATTTCGTACAGTCTCTCCGCTAGTGGCACAAGTCGTTCGTGAAATCTTTTGTCCCCAGTTTTGTCTCCACCCATAAAAGAATAGCGACCCGTCCCCCACTGTCAGGATATATAGCAAGATCACCTGAATCGTGAACAGGAGG
>PXQH01000024.1 GCA_003022125.1 Cyanobacteria bacterium QS_8_64_29
ATCTGCCTGAGGTGTCGCTGGTGGCAATCATGGATGCCGATAAAGAGGGCTTTTTGCGCGCCGAGCGCTCGCTGATCCAAACTATGGGCCGGGCCGCGCGCCACGTCCAGGGCCAAGCCATCCTGTACGCTGACCATCTCACCGGCAGCATGGAGCGCGCCATCGCCGAGACCGAGCGCCGCCGCCAGATCCAGCTCGAGTACAACCGCAAGCACGACATTACGCCCCAACCCATTGCCAAGCGCTCCAGCAACGCCATCCTGTCGTTTCTGGATATCTCGCGCCGGCTCAATGCCGACCAGCTGGAGCAGGCCTACCAGCAGTCGGACGAGCTGCCGCTCGAGCAAATTCCGCAGCTCGTGGAGCAGCTCGAGGGGCAGATGCAGGAAGCGGCCCAAAATCAGGAATTCGAGCAGGCGGCCAAGCTGCGCGATCGCATCAAGCACCTGCGGGGCAAAATGCTGGGGCAGAACTCCCAGAACTGAACCGGCCGCCCTTAACGTGCTGTAGAATAGCCGCGACTGCTAGCAGCGGATAGTCTAATGCGATTGCTTGTTGGGCTGTTGGGCAGCCTGGGCGCTGTGGCGCTGGCCGCACCGGCCCAGGCGAACGAACTGCTGTACTGGCAGTTCGAGCAGGACCAGCGGAAGCTGACGTTTCGAACGGTACACCCCGTGCGGCCCCAGGCGCAGCTTGTGACCTCGCCCAGCCGCATCGCAATCGATCTGCCCGGGATCCAGCTGGGGCAGCCGACGGTGCGCGAAACTGTACCGGGGGTCGTACGCGAGGTGCGCATCGGGCAATTCAAGCCGCAAACGGCCCGCCTGGTTATCGAGCTCAAACCGGGCTACACCCTCGATCCGCAACAAATTCAAATCCGCGGCGCCACGCCCCAGCACTGGTCAGTGACGCTCCCCGAACCGCAGCGCGTAGGGGGCTAGCAATTACGGCAATCCCGCCATCCCCAGCGGCAGAAGACCGAACGCCGTAGCAGCGGCGCTTGCCCTAGCCTGCTGGATGGTAGAAGCGGTTGGCAAGCACGGATCGCGAACCAAGGGGGTGGTGCGCAATGCGAACCTTTACGCGCAAACAGGTAGTCAACTGGCAAGTCGGTGGCAGCCGACCCTTCCGCCGCGGCCGGATGGAGACAGTCTGGCTCGACGGTCGCGGGCGCGTCCTCCATCGCGAAACGGTTCCGCTAGAGGATAGCAGCGGGGGGTGGGGCTTTGACTGGCTCGATGGCTTCCCGCTGCCGCGCGAGGAGGGCCGCGCATGGCGCCGCGATCCCAATGGCGAGAAGCTTGTTGATGCCGAGGTAGTTGACGGCCGCCAACCGCTCGCCGAGCAGTGGCAGCAGCTGCGCGATCGCCTAGCCCAACTCGGGCAGCGCCTCCAGCGCGCGGCGCGTGCGGCCTGGTTCGAGCTGACGCGCTAGCTAGCGCAGGGCGGGCGCGACTGTAGCGGCCTGCTCGGCCCCATCGGCAGTGCGCGCCAGAGTCGGCACGGACTGCCGCAGCTTGTTGGTTATGGCGACTGTTTTGGCGTCGTAGGCCTGGGTGAGCATGTTGGGGTAGAGCCCCACGCCAATGATGGGAACCAGCAAGCAAGCGATGATAAACACCTCGCGCGGCTCGGCGTCGATGAGGTTTTCGCGCTCGACCAGCTCCCGGTTCTCGCGCCCGTAGAAGATCTCGCGCAGCATGGAGAGCAGATAGATGGGGGTGAGGATCGCGCCCACCGCCGCCAAAAACACCACAACGGCCTTGAACGTCAGACTGTAGGCATCGCTGGTTGAAAAGCCCACAAACACCATGATCTCGGCCACAAAACCGCTCATACCGGGAAGGGCCAGCGAGGCCAGCGAGCAGGTGGTAAACATGGCAAAGAGTTTCTGCATGCGCTGGCCTACGCCACCCATCTCATCCAGCATGAGCGTGTGCGTGCGATCATAGGTCGCCCCCACCAAAAAGAACAGGCTAGCGCCGATCAGCCCATGCGAGACCATCTGCAGCACAGCGCCATTAAGGCCCAAATCGGTAAACGAGCCGATCCCAATCAGCACAAAGCCCATGTGCGAGATGGACGAGTAAGCGATCTTGCGCTTGAGGTTGCGCTGGGCGAATGAGGTCAGGGCGGCGTAGATGATGTTGACCACCCCCAACACCACCAACGCCGGGGCAAACGAGGCGTGCGCGTCCGGCAGCATCCCGGCATTCATGCGGATTAGGGCATAGCCGCCCATCTTGAGCAAAATGCCGGCCAGCAGCATGTGGACGGGGGCGGTGGCCTCGCCGTGGGCATCGGGCAGCCACGTATGGACCGGAATGATGGGGAGCTTGACCGCGTAGGCAACCAAAAAGGCCGCGTACACCCAGACCTGGAAATAAAAGGCGTAATCCTTGGCGGCCAGCGCTTGCATGTCGAAGGTGACGGCATCGCCGTAGAAGGCCATCATTAGCGCCGCCACCAAAATGAACAGCGAACTCCCTGCCGTATAGAGAATGAATTTGGTGGCTGCATAGCGGCGCTGCTTGCCGCCCCAGATTGACAGCAGCAGATAAACCGGAATCAGCTCCAGCTCCCAAGCCAGGAAAAACACCAGCATGTCCTGGACGGCGAACACGGCGATCTGGCCGCCGTACATCGCCAGCATGAGAAAGTAAAACAGTTTGGGCTTGAGGTTAACCGGCCACCCTGCCAGGATCGCCAGCGTGGTGACAAAGCCGGTCAGCAGGATCAGCGGCATGGAGAGCCCGTCGGCTGCCACCGACCAGTTCAAGCCGATCTCGGGGATCCAGGCGTAGCGCTCTACCAGTTGCAGGCCCGGGTCGCTGATGTCGTAGGCCCAGTAAAAGGCCCCTGACAGCAGCAAAAAATCTGCAATGCCCACGCCCAGGGCGTACCAGCACACGGTCTTGCCGCTGTCATCCGGTAAAAACGGGATCGCCAGACCGGCCAGAACGGGGAACAGGATGCCGATCGTGAGCCAAGGAAAGTCCGCCATCGTCGAGTTCACCCCATGCTAGAGACCACGACAAAGCCCAGGGCAGCGGCAAAGACCACCAGCGCGTACAGTTGGGCGCGCCCTGTTTCCAGGTACTTCATGCCCTCGCCGCCGAGCAGGGCTAGCAGTCCTGTCGCATTAACGGCCCCATCGACAACGCGATAGTCCACCTCCATTACCTGCCGGGCCAAGCGACGGCTGCCGCGCACGAACAGCGCGTGGTAGATCTCATCGAAGTACCACTTGTTCCAGGAGAGTAGATAGAGCGGCCGGAGCCGTTGCGCAATCGCGCGGGCATCGATGCGGCCCTGCCAGTACATCAGCGAGGCCAGCGTCAGGCCCAGAAGCGCAATCCCGACCGAGCTGCCCGACATGATCAAAAACTCGTCCCAGTGAAACTCGGCAACCGAGGCCATGGCAGCCTCTTCCGGCGTCTCACCGGGCGGGTAAATGAAGCGCTCGAAGGCGTTGTTCCACGGCCGCCCGATCCAGCCAATCGCGAAGGAGGGCACCGCCAGCACCAGCAGCGGCAGGGTCATGGTCAGAGCCGACTCGTGCGGTTGCTTGTGGTGGCCGCCGGTTTCCTCGCTTGCCTCGGTCTCGGCATGCTCGAGCTCGCGGGCATCCATGGCGCCCGGGCCGAATGCTGGCGCCGGTCCGCCTTGGCCAGCTTGCTGCAACAGGGCCTGGCGCCGCGAGGCGTCGTTGCCGCGGAAGGACCCCTCAAAGGTCAAAAAGTACATCCGGAACATGTAGAACGCTGTTAGGCCGGCGGTCAACCAGCCAACGAACCACAGTGCCGGGCTAGCGGCAAACGCGTCGTGCAGGATTTCGTCTTTGGACCAAAAGCCAGCAAAAGGCGGAATGCCGCAGATGGCCAGGGTGCCGATCGAAAACGTAGCGGCCGTTAGCGGCATGTAGCGGCGCAGCCCGCCCATCAGACGCATGTCCTGCGACAGAACGGGGTTGTGCCCCACAACCTCTTCCATGCCGTGGATAACCGAGCCCGAGCACAAAAACAGCATGGCCTTGAAAAAGGCGTGCGTCATGAGGTGGAACAGCCCGGCGGTGTAGCCGCTGATCCCCATCGCCAAGACCATGTAGCCCAGCTGCGAAATTGTGGAGTAGGCCAGTCCCTTTTTAATGTCGGTTTGGGTGATGGCAATAGTCGCGCCCAGAAAGGCGGTGAACGCCCCCGTCCAGGCGATGGTTTCCATGGCGAAGGGGATGCTCTCAAAGACCGGATACATGCGGGCGATCAAAAAGACACCCGCCGCCACCATGGTGGCGGCGTGAATGAGCGCCGAGATGGGGGTGGGACCCTCCATGGCATCGGGCAGCCAGACGTGCAGCGGGAACTGGGCCGATTTCGCCACAGGGCCCAAAAACACCAAAATCCCGAACAGGGCAGCCAGGGTTACGCCCACGATCCCCGACTCGACCGTGGCGCTGAGGCGCTCGCCCATGGCCTCAAACTCGAAGGTGCCGGTGGCCCAATACAGCCCCAGCATGCCCAGCAACAATCCGAAATCCCCAACGCGGTTAGTGACAAAAGCTTTCTGGCAGGCATCCGCTGCTGCTTGGCGGTCGTACCAAAACCCGATCAGCACGTAGGAGGACATGCCCACCAGCTCCCAAAAGATGTAGAGCTGCACCAAGTTGGGACTCAACACCAAGCCCAACATGGAGGCGCTAAACAGGCTCAGGTAGGCAAAAAAGCGTACATAGCCCGCATCGTGGGCCATGTAGCCATCGCTGTAGATCATGACCAGCAAGGCTACGCTACAGACGATGACCAGCATCAGGGCCGAGAGGTGATCGATGGTGTAGCCCATCGACAGGCTGAACCCACCGGCGGCCGCCCATTCAAAACTGCGGCTGAAGGCCTCGTGCCCTTGGATCTGGTCCCAGAGCAGGGCAGCCGATAGCACGGCGGAGACCCCCAACAGCGAGATGGTGGCGATCGCGGTGGGCTTGCGCAGGCGATGGACGGGCTGGGCGAACGAAATCAAGCCCGTTCCCACAAGCGTGGCCCCGAGTAATGGAAAAACGGGAATCAGCCAAGCGTACTGGTAGAGCGGTTCCATAAGCGCATGCCTGCTCGCGTATCCCTCGCGTGCCGGTCAGCATCCAGCTTCCGCCGTCCGGCCGCCAAACGCGTAGATAATTGTGACACATCGGTTGCCGGGGTGAGTATTTCCGCTCATCCGGTCTGGGCGGGCATTGCCGCAGCTGCGGCTCGTCCCTTAGGGCAGCGGTTGCGACCGGGGCGCTTCAGGATTGGGGCGAGCCCCCAGCAAACTCGGCTGCCATCCGGGCCACTTCTTGGTAGACGCGGTCCCGGTGTTGCAAGCCTTCCAGGCGGCGGACGGCCCGGCCGCGATGGAACAACACCAGCGTGGGCAGGCAGCTCAGCTTGTAGGCATTGGCCAGCTGCAAGTTTTCGTCTGCATTGACATCGACGATTTTGAGTGCATGGCGCCACTCGGTTTGAATGCTCTCGAGCACCGGCGCGATCGAGCGGCACAAACCGCACCAAGGGGCCCAAAAATGCACCAGCGTCGGTTGCGGTGCTGCCAGAACTTGTTGGGCAAAGGTGTCGCGATCGACCGAAGCGGGCATGGCGTCGCGGCTCGCCGTCGGCTTTGTCCCCGATTTTAGCCTTGCATGGCGCTCGGCGCGCGTCAGGCACCCCCCTACCAAGGCAGTTGAGCGGCCGTTTGCACGAGGGCGGGATGGGCCTGCCAAATGCCCCACACCACAGCCAAGACGACGCCATAAGCCGGCCGCAGGAACTCGCGCCACCGCAGCTGTTGGCGGCCGTCGGCGATCGCGGCGAACGGCACGATTGAAGTCTGGGCTTTGACCGCCCGAAAGGCGTCGCCGTGGCGCTGCTCCCAGCGGCGGTCGCCGTGCCAGACGCCAAACAGGTGGTGCGCGATCAGCCCTAGCGAGGTCACCACCGCAAAGCTCGTTCCGATCCAGAGCGTGTGGGCGATGCACCACAGCGTCTGCCCCACCATTTGCGGGTGGCGCGTGATGCGCGCAACCCCGGTTGCGTAGAAGTGCTCCTGCGGTCGCTGGATGGCCGCCACCTCGGCCAAGTTGAACGTCGCCGGATAAAGAAACAGAAACGAGACGGCCGAGAGCCCCCAAACCAACGGCTCCATGCCCGGGACTTCCTGGAGCTGCCAGAGTTGCGCCCCATCGTAGCGGTGGCGGATGAAATAGGTGATCGCGGCGAGCGCGCCGGGCAGGCTCACGGCGGCAAACACGACGCGATAGAGCCGCGCCCCCAACCAGCGCTCGCCCCGCGGGCGCAGCGCGGCGAGCCCGCTGTGCGCCAGGGCAAACCCCAACAGCAAAGCCAGCATGATGCCGTGGCTGGGAATCCACCAGTCGGGCGCGGGCATGGGGCTCCTCGGGCGCCGCGTTCTTTATGCTAGCCAACCGCGATCGGGCACAAGCGCCCGGGTGTGCTAGGCTCACGGTCACCATAAGCCACAGCAGGCAGCATGGCGCTCGATGCCAATGCCGATTGCCGGGCAAGCGCCAGCGATCCATGTCTGAAATCCCCTTTACGCTCGAGCAGCTGCGCATCCTCAAAGCGATCGCAGCTGAAGGCAGTTTCAAACGGGCAGCCGATACGCTCTACGTTTCCCAACCGGCAGTCAGCCTGCAGGTCCAGAACCTAGAGCGCCAGATGGAGGTGCCGCTGTTCGATCGCGGCGGCCGCCGGGCCCAGCTCACCGAGGCCGGTCGGCTGTTGCTGAACTACGGCGAGAAGCTGCTGACGCTGTGCCAAGAAACCTGCCGAGCGCTCGAGGACCTGCAGAACTTGCAGGGCGGAACCCTGATCGTGGGGGCTTCCCAGACGACAGGGACTTATTTGCTGCCGCGCATGATCGGGCTGTTCCGGCAAAAGTACTCCGACGTTTCGGTGCAGCTCCACGTTCACTCCACCCGCCGTACCTCTTGGAGCGTTGCCAACGGCCAGCTCGATCTCGCCATTATTGGCGGCGAAGTGCCAGCCGAGCTCCAGGACACGCTCGAGGTATTCCCCTACGCCCACGACGAGCTGGCGCTGATTTTGCCGGTTTTTCATCCCCTAGCGCGCGCGGAGGCGATCTCCAAAGAAGATCTCTACAAGCTGTCCTTTATCGCCCTCGATTCCCAATCGACGATCCGCAAAGTCATTGACCAGGTGCTCTCGCGCTACGGCATCGATCCCAAGCATCTTAAAGTCGAGATGGAGCTCAACTCCATCGAGGCCATCAAAAATGCCGTTCAGTCGGGGCTGGGCGCTGCCTTTGTCTCCCTATCCGCCATCGAGAAAGAGCTGCAAATGGGCACGCTCCATCGCGCCCAGATCGAGGACATCTCGGTCAAGCGCATGCTGTCGGTAGCCATTAACCCCAACCGCTACCGCTCCAAAGCGGCCGAGGCTTTCAGCCAAGAGATCCTACCCCAATTCTGCACCACGGGCTGGTTTTCCGAGCCGGCGAGCGCCAAGGCAACTCTAGAGCGCCATACACCCACAGCGCCCCAGCTGGGCAGCAGCTAGCCCTCACTGCCGCCCCTATTCCAGTGTCTCAATCCGCTCGCGCACCTGCCGGTACTGCTGCTGCCAATCGCGTTGCGCGAACAGCTCGGCTGCCTTTTCTAGATCGGCTAGGGCTTGGTCCTTGCGGCCTAGTACTACAGTCGCGGTTTGGAGTCGGGCGGTCTAGCTCGGTAGTGACAGCGTCGCGCGACGGCTTGGTGATGGCGACGCCAGTGAGACCAAAGCAGCGCCTGCTCGGCCCTTTGCAACTTGGGCAGCACGATGGCCAGCAGCAGACGTCGAACCTCGGGCTCGGTCAACGGGACAAGGTTCCCCCTTTTTCCCCCACCCAAGCCTCATTGGCCTGGGCCCGCACCTAGGAAAGCCAACGCCAGCAGGGAGAGGGTGATGTGCCGGTACCAGCCATGCCAGGTGCGCACCTCATACTCGTCCAAGCCCGTTTCCTGCTT
>PXQH01000025.1 GCA_003022125.1 Cyanobacteria bacterium QS_8_64_29
CCTCTATCCTAGTGCGCTAGCTCCGGAAAATGGGATGACCCTGTCCATGAGTAATATGTCATACCAGTTTAAGACCGCCAAATTGTAGTTTGATCCAATACTTGACCATCAATCGAGCTACCGAGAGGTAGCGTTTTTTTGTCTCTCGAACTGGTATCTATTAGTAATCGTAGACCACACGTGAACGGAGCTAGCCTGTTGGGCAAAACTTTAGGATTCCCTCGAACTAGGAGTTAAGGCTATTAAGTATAAGCGCACTTATCCGTTCACGATTCATGTGGTTTTGCTATAGTTAATAAATAGAGGTCCCCATAACTTAATTTTAAGGTTTTGACAACCTCATCAGCTCGACTTTTGCCCTTTTGCCGTAGGTGCCGGTCAGTTACCGGACAAGGCGGACACTCCTGGAGATCCCATCAGGGACAATCCAGGCAGGTAGCCAGGAGTCCGTCGTGGTTCAATTTCCCCAGACACTCGCCCCACTAGTCGAGCAGTTCCGCATCGCGTTCACCCGGCCCACCTTCGACCGCTTCGGGCTGCTGCTGCTCGCGGCCATCCTTACTTCAGGCCGGCGGACCGTGACCTATAGCAAAACTACCTGATTCGTGAACTGATTTGTATCGCTGGCAACTAACGTTCACGTATGGTCTACGACTGCTATATGTGCTGGGGACAGTGCCGTGGCTGATGCGCGGACACCTCAGCAGCTACCACCGCGTGCTGAGCCAGCGGCGTTGGTCGCTGTGGCCGTTGGGTGCTGGCCCAAGCCATTCTGGCCTGGATACCGAGCCAGGAGCCGGTGCTGGTCGCCGCGGACGAGCACGCCACCCAGCACCGGGGCAAGCGGGTCTTCGGCAAGGACAAACACCGCGATGCGGTGCGCTCCAGCCAGAGCCACACCGTGTGGCTCTGGGGACACAAGTGGGGGGGGGCTAGCCATCTGCGTGCAACTGCCGTTCGCCCCAACTCGATAAGGCAGCGGGACAGCGCCACAAAACGCCTCTCCAACTAACGCGGGGGCTGATGGCCACCTTGGGCCGGTGGTTCCGGGCCGGTGGTTCCCGGAGGGTCGCTGGGTGTTGCTGGGCGATGGCGGCCTGTCTTCCCATCCAATGGCGCGTTTTGGGCATCGCCATGGGCGGTGGGGTGGTGGGCAAGCTGTCGCCCCAGGCCAACTGGTACCGGGCACCTCCGGCCCGCCGGCCAGGCCAGACCGGTCGCCCCCGCCTCAAAGGGGACAAGCTCCCTTCGCCGCAACAGTGGCTAGCCCAAGTTCGGACCACGCCCGTTCGAGCTCTTTAGTATTGTGGCGTTGATGTTTGCTGAGTTGTATTGCAAGCACCCGGCTCCAGCTCGGGCTGGGCCTGGGGATGCCAAGCCTGAGCCCACCTTTACTGACGCCCTGGCTGCTGTCCGGCGAGAGCTGGGGTCGGGGTTCTTGAAACCCCCAGCCATCTCCCGACCGTGGCAAAAACCACCACCGCCAATCATCGATACGCTGCTGGACTGCCTCTGCTATGCGGCCTAAAATTCAAAAGGGCAAAAGTCGAGCTAGCGCGCAGCGTTAAGATGGCATGGCATTTGTTGCGCCCGCTGCCATGTCGCCAACCGCTCGTGCTGCGGCCGGCGAGCATCAAGACGGCCACCACCCCAGCCCCGATCACGGCGCCATTCGCATCCGGGGCGCGCGCCAGCACAACCTCAAAGACATCCACCTGGCGCTGCCGCGCGATCACTTGCTGGTCTTTACCGGGGTCTCGGGCTCGGGCAAATCCTCGCTGGCGTTCGACACCATCTTTGCCGAGGGGCAGCGCCGCTACGTGGAGTCGCTCAGCGCCTACGCGCGCCAGTTTCTAGGGCAGGTGGACAAGCCCGATGTCGATGCCATCGAGGGCTTGAGCCCGGCCATCTCCATCGATCAAAAATCCACCTCGCACAACCCGCGCTCCACCGTGGGCACCGTCACCGAGATCTACGACTACCTGCGGCTGCTGTTCGGGCGCGCGGGCGAGCCCCACTGCCCCCACTGCGATCGCAGCATCGCCCCTCAGACCATCGACCAGATGCGCGATCGCATCCTGGCCCTGCCCGAGCGCGCGCGCTTCCAGCTGCTGGCACCGGTGGTGCGCGGGCAAAAAGGCAGCCACCGCAAGCTACTGTCAGGGCTGGCGAGCGAGGGCTTCGTCCGGGTGCGCGTTGATGGCGAGGTGCGCGAGCTCAGCGATGCCATTGAGCTGGCCCCCAACCGCGCCCACACCATTGACATTGTGGTCGATCGGCTGGTGAACAAGCCCGGCATTGCCGAGCGCCTGGGCGACTCGCTGGGGACTTGCCTGCAGAGATCGGACGGGTTGGCGACCGTCGAGCTGGTCGATCGCGACGGCAGCGATCCCAATGCCCCGCGCGAGCTGGTGTTTTCGGAGCACTTTGCCTGTCCCGAGCACGGCGCGGTCATGGACGAGCTCTCCCCGCGCCTGTTTTCGTTCAACTCGCCCTACGGCGCCTGCCCGCACTGCCACGGCATTGGCAGCTTGCGGCGCTTTGCCCCCGAGCTCATCGTTCCCGACCCCAGCCTGCCGGTCTATGCCGCGATCACGCCCTGGTCGGAAAAGGACAACGCCTTCTACCTGTCGCTGATCTACAGCGTAGGCCGCGCTTACGGGTTCGAGATCCAGACGCCCTGGCGGCAGCTGAGCGATCGGCAGCAGCAGGTACTGCTCTACGGCAGTGACGAGCCCATTTTCATCTACACCGACGATCGCGGCCCGCGCCCGCGCGGCCGGGAGCAGCGCTATCGCGGGGTTATCCCCATGCTGGAGCGCGCGCTGGAGACCGCTTCCGAGCGCTACCGCCAAAGGCTGGAGCAGTACCGCATCAACCAAACCTGCGAAGTTTGCGAGGGCAAGCGGCTCAAACCGGAATCGCTGGCAGTGCGGCTGGGCCAGTACGCCATCACCGAGCTCACCGAGGTCCCCATTGGCGAGTGCCTGCAGCGCACGCGCAACCTCAACCTGAGCCCGCTGCAGGCCCAAATTGGGGAGCTGGCCCTCAACGAGGTCCAGGCGCGGTTGCAGTTCCTGCTGGATGTGGGGCTGGACTATCTCAGCCTGGATCGGGCGGCGCGGACCCTATCGGGCGGCGAAGCCCAGCGCATCCGCCTCGCCACCCAGATCGGCTCAGGCCTGACGGGGGTGCTCTACGTGCTGGATGAGCCCAGCATCGGGCTGCACCAGCGCGACAACAAGCGCTTGCTGGATACGCTCAAAAAGCTGCGCGATCTGGGCAACACCCTGATCGTGGTCGAGCACGACGAAGAAACCATCCGCACGGCGGACCAAATCGTCGACATTGGTCCGGGCGCCGGCATCCACGGTGGCGAGATTGTGGCGCAAGGCGATACCGAGACCCTAACGCGCGCCTCGCGCTCGATCACCGGCGACTACCTCGCCGGCCGGCGCGAGATCGCCACCCCCGCCCAGCGGCGCGCCGGCAACGGGCGATCGCTGCAGCTGCGGGACGCGCACCGCAACAATCTCCAGCACGTCAACGCCGAGATCCCGCTAGGCCGATTCGTCTGCGTCACGGGCGTCTCGGGCTCGGGCAAATCCACCCTGGTCAACGAGCTGCTCTATCCGGCCCTACAGCACCACCTGGGCCGCAAGGTTCCGTTCCCCGAGGCCATGGGCAAACTGCGCGGCTTGCGGGCGGTGGACAAAGCCATCACCATCGACCAATCGCCCATCGGCCGCACGCCGCGCTCCAACCCCGCCACCTACATCGGCGCGTTCGATCCCATCCGGGCCGCATTCGCCGAGACCACCGAGGCCAAGGCGCGCGGCTACAAGCCGGGCCGGTTTTCGTTCAACGTCAAAGGCGGGCGCTGCGAGGCCTGCGGCGGTCAGGGGGTCAACATCATCGAGATGAACTTCCTGCCGGATGTCTCGGTGCAGTGCGAGGTGTGCAAGGGCGCTCGCTACAACCGCGACACCTTGCAGGTGAAATACAAGGGCTACTCTATTGCCGACGTGCTGGCCATGACAGCCGAGGAAGCCCTGGCGGTGTTCCAGAATCTGCCGCGGGCGGCCGCGCGGCTGCAGACGCTGGTGGATGTGGGGCTGGGCTACCTGCGCTTGGGGCAATCGGCCCCCACCCTCTCGGGCGGGGAGGCCCAGCGCGTCAAGCTCGCCACCGAACTGACGCGCCGCGCTACCGGCAAGACCCTCTACCTAATCGACGAGCCCACCACGGGCCTATCGTTCTACGACATCCACCAGCTGTTGGGCGTGCTGCAGCGATTGGTGGATAAGGGTAACTCGGTGCTGGCGATCGAGCACAACCTGGATGTCATCCGCAGCGCCGATTGGCTGCTCGATTTGGGCCCCGAGGGTGGCGATCGCGGCGGCGAGATTGTGGCGACCGGCACGCCCGAGCAGGTGGCGCAGAACCCGCGCTCTTACACAGGGCAGTCCTTGCAGCAGGTACTGGCCCAACATCCGCCCCAGGCGCTGCAAGCAGCCGATGCCCAGTGACACCCTAAAGCTGGCTGCCGGATTCAGCAGAAACTCAGCGGCGCTTGTTGCGATTTGGGTAGCGACTCGGTATCCAATGCAGAGGTGTTGCCATGGCGCGCGTGCAGCGCACCCAGTCACTGCTCAAGTATGGGGCGATCACCGTTTTGGTCGCCGCCGCTATCACCGGGGTGCGACAGCTGGTTGACCTTCAGGGGCTGCTCATCGGCGTTCTGAGCTGGATTGAGGGGCTCGGCTTTTGGGGGCTGGTGGCCTTTATCGCCATCTATGCCGCGGGTACGGTCCTGTTTGCGCCCGGCTTGCCCCTAACCCTGGGCGCCGGTTTTTTGTTTGGCGTCAAGCAAGGCATTCCCGTTGCAGCCATTGGAGCAACGCTGGGCGCCACACTGGCCTTTCTCATCGGCCGCTACGTCGCGCGCGGTTGGGTGAACCGGCAAATCGCGGGGCGGCCCAACTTCCAAGCCATTGATCGCGCCATTGCCGAGGAGGGCTGGCGGATGGTGTTGCTCACGCGGCTATCGCCCGTTTTTCCGTTTAACCTGCTCAACTACGCCCTGGGCCTGACCCAAGTCTCGCTGCCGGCCTACTTTTTCCCCACGCTGTTCGGCATCCTGCCGGCGCTGGCGGTCTATGTCTACGTGGGCTCGCTGATGCAAGATCTGGCTGCCATCGCGGCCGGGGAGGTGGAGAGAACCCCCGCCCAATGGGCGCTGCTGGGGGTGGGCTTGCTCGCCACCATCCTGGTGGCCGTGCTGGTCGCGCGCCGGGCGCGCAACGCCCTCAAGCAGCGGGTCGAGCCGGCTGGCGACACGGCCCAATCCCGCACCGGCGATCGCTAAAGCCTGCCCTGCCACTCCCGCATGGCCGAGCTACGTCCCCCGCCACTGCCGTGCCCTCGGCGCGCCCGAGCGGCCCTGCACCGGCTCAAACGGCACCTGGGATGGCGCTTTTGGGTTGCCATCGCGCTGCTGGCAGCGCTGGTGGCCGTCTGTTGCGGCCCGCTGCAGGTGCTGTTGGAGCGCGAGTTCCTGGTGGGACAGCTCCAGCAGTACGGGCGCCTGTCAGCGCTGCTGTTCCCGCTCGCCTACGCTGGGCTTACCGTGTTGGGCGTTCCGGGCATTGTGCTGACGGTGGCTGGCGGCATCGTCTACGGCACCCTCTGGGGGGCGGTGCTCTCCACGCTCGGAGCAACCTTGGGGGCACTGGTGGCGTTTTGGGTGGCGCGCTACCTACTGTCCCAAGGGGCCTGGAGCGCTTTGGCCAGTACCGAGTCCTGGCGCGCTTCGAGCGCGCCGTTCGGGAGCGGCCGCTGCGATTCGTGCTGAGCGTGCGCTTTGCGCCTATTTTTCCGTTCAATGCCGTCAACTACCTGTTCGGCCTGACGCCGCTGCACTGGACGACCTACACGCTGGGCACGGCGCTAGGGATCCTGCCGGGATCGCTGGTTTGCAGTTGGCTGGGGGCTTCGGGCGAGCGCGCTTTGCAACAGGGCCAGCTGGGGCCGTTTTGGGTGGCCCTGAGCCTGCTGGCGCTGCTATCGCTGCTGCCGCTGGGCTGGCGGCAACAGCCCGCCTCCCGGGCGAGTGGAGTCTCTAGGATGGGCGATCGCGACTCGAGCAACCCCAGGAAGTGGTACTCCATGCAACCTCTTCGCACGCTGAGCGACTTTGGCACCAGCTTGTTCCATCGCGACTACCGGTGGAGTGCGGTTCGCGTTGCGTTAGTGGTGGGCACAATTTTGATGGCCATCAACCACGGCAGCGCCCTGCTGCAAGGTAACATGAAGCGCCAACGCTGGTATTGGCCGCTCTCACCTACCTGGTGCCCTACACGGTTAACGTTCACGGTCAGTACAGCTATCGCCGCAAACAGCAGGGCTAGCTAAATTGGATGCCAACTTCGCTCAACGAGCGGTGAACGCTCAAGCAGTGTCGAACGAACCGCTTAGTTAAAAGGCAAGATTGGCGTTACTTGCTAGCGAGATTGAAGCAATGCGGACTCAAGCCTACTTTAGCAACCGTTAAGGCGCTACTCAGCTAGCAAGCGCACGCTCAAAATAGCCTGGCAATTTCTGACACCTCCCATGCGGCGAACCATCCGAGTCGGACTCAGTACCCTAGCCATCGCGGCAGCAGGCTTGGGCGGCCTCGTCGTCCACGCCGGCGGCTGGCAGAACTTTAAACTGCGCTACGCGCCCCTTACAGCCGTATTTCACAACAGCGATCAGGAATACGCCGACTTGCAGGCACAAGCCTCGGCCGATCCGGTCGAGAACGCGCGCATCTTCCCCAGCCGACTTATCAATGGCGGCCCGCCCAAAGACGGCATTCCCAGCATTGACGATCCCCAATTCGATACGGCCAAGACAACGCCCTTTGAGGCCCAAGAGCGGGTTATTGGCGTCACGCTCAACGGTGAAGCCAAGGCCTATCCCTACGGCATCATGAACTGGAACGAATCGTCAATGACCGCATCGGCGGTGTTAACGTTGCCGTTTCTTACTGCCCGCTCTGCGACACGATTTTGGCTTTTGAGCGCGGCAGCACCACCTACGGCGTCTCCGGTAAGCTGCTGCAAAATTGCCTGGTCATGTACAGCCGGGCCGACGATACGCTCTACGCCCAACCGTGGGGGTTGGGCATCATGGGACCGCAGGTCAACCAGCGCCTAGAACGCATTCCGGCCACCAAAACCACACTGGGCAACTGGTTGTCCCAGCACCCCGACAGCAAGATCCTCTCGACCGAAACGGGCTACGAGCGCAACTACCAGGAGTATCCCTACGGGAGCTACTACACCGACGACGAAATTATCTTCCCGGCGCGCAACCAGGACGAGCGCGAGCTGGCACCCAAAACGATCGTTACCTACGTCTGGGAGCACGATAGCGGCACGCCCCAAAACCGCTTTTCGGGAGCCAGCCACCGCTTTGTCAACCGGCGCATCAAGCAAGCCGGCGAGCGCGTGGTAACCTTCAATGGCCGCAAGATTCGGGCGCGCTGGGATCCCCAGCTCGAGACGGTTATTGTGGAAAACCTCGATGGCACGCGCTTGCCCAGCTCGACAGCGTTTGCCTTTGTCTATCCGGCTTACTTTGGCCGTTCCTAGCAGCTGCCGGCGACGGCCGCGGCTAGCGTCTTAGTGACGCAGCGTTGTTCCGTTCCCATTGCCATGACCAGCGAGGCCGCCCACATTACTGGTCGTTGAAGACGAGAGCAAGCTCGCGCGCCTCATCGCCTCGGAGTTGCAATACGAAGGCTACCGCGTGACGGCTGCCTACGATGGGTGGGAAGGCATACAGGCCGCACGCGAGGCCAGCCCTGATTTGCTGGTGCTGGACTGGATGCTGCCTGGCGTCTCGGGGCTAGAAATTTGCCAGCGCCTGCGCGAGATGCACGACAAGGTGCCCATCGTGCTGCTCACGGCCAAAGACAGCGTGCGCGATCACGTCCAAGGGCTGGATGCCGGTGCCGATGATTATCTGGTCAAGCCATTTAGTATTGAAAAGTTGTTCGCCCGCATTCGGGCGCACTTGCGACGCGAGCAAGATGACAAATCCGAGGCCGAGCTGCTGCAGTTTGCGGATCTAAGCCTCGATACGGGTACCCGCGAGGTGTATCGCGGCCATCGCCCCATCGAGCTAACGGCCAAAGAGTTCGACCTGCTCAAGTACTTAATCTCGCACCCGCGGCAGGTGCTCACCCGCGATCGCATTCTGGAGCGCGTTTGGGGTCATGATTTCTTTGGCGATTCCAATATTATTGAGGTCTACATTCGCTACTTGCGCCTCAAACTCGAAGCGGAGGGCGAAAAGCGCCTCATTCAAACCGTGCGCAGCGTGGGCTACGTCCTGCGGGAGTAGCGCTCGCGTTCGCACCTAGCAGCGGTTGCTCTAGGCAGCCGCAAGCAAGCACTGCTACGGTCGGCCGTAGCAGTGCAAGCGATCGGGGCAGTGCAACCGCCTATTGGCCGGCGCAGGGATTTTCGCCGGTGCATGGCTTAGCCTTACCCGAGCCCGCGCAGGGCTATTTCTTCTCCTTGCTGGCACATGGGTTGGATTTGTTCGTGCTCGCCGAGCAAGGTTGGGCGCAACCGGTAACCAGGCCCAGGCTCAAAACCGAGCTGGCCGTCACCAGTGCCAGGTACTGCAGTTGCATAGTCTCGCTTGCTTGGGGTGCAGACGGAAACATCATCCAGTGAACGCTGGGCTGCTGAGCGATAGCTGAGCGACAGGTTGGGGACTGCTGAAAGCCTGCTGCTGACGGCTGGTGGTGCACTTCTCAGCGCAGATTAAGGGTGTGATCGGGCGGCCCCAAACTGCGCGCTCTAAGTTTGGTAGCGATACCATCACCCCACAAGCTGCAAGGGCCAGGCGCGATGAGCGGCAGCGATTTCCTAGTCACCGAGGGCGGACGGTGCCATCCCTGCGAACTCGGAGTTCCACCGGCGGAGGCGGAGCGGCCTCACCGGCTCTACCGCTTTCTGACCGAGGTGGAAGACCTACTGGCAGCTCTCTCGGACGACCGGCAGCGCCTGCAGGCGATCCGGCCGCTGGTGCGGCAGCTGCTAGTGAGCTGTTGGTCGGTGCTTACGCTCTACGATGACCCTGACTTTCCACTCACGCTGCAAACGGTTGCCTGGTCGCCCGGCCAGGAATCGCCCGTTCACAATCACGGTACTTGGGGCGTGGTTGCCATCATCAGCGGGCAGGAAAAGAATGGGTTTTGGCGCATTGCGGAGCGCAGCGCAAGCGCAACGCGCGTCGAACGGGTCGAGGAGCAGACGTTCTGGCCAGGCGACATTGTCAGCTTCACGGCCGATGCCATCCACCACATCGAAGCAGTTGCCGAGGAACCCACCGTCACGTTCAATCTCTACGGACCTACCGATCCCGCGTGCCGGTTCGAGTTCGATCCCGTCCGCGGTACAGCCGAGCGCTTCTAGCAGCGAATGCAAGCCTATGCACGCACTCCGGCAGCAACTGCAAGCAGCCAGGCGGGCCTTCGATCCCGGCTCGCTGCGCGTGCGGCTGACCCTAGGCATTGTCGCCGTCGTGGCCCTGGGCTTGGGCGGGGTTGCCGGCTGGATGGGGTGGCAGATGCAGCAGCTGCTGGTTGCAACGCGCAAGGAAAACGTGCGCTACATCGCCGATCGCCTTGCCAGCGATGTCGCTACCTATAGCGAGTTCGCCGCCCCCACAGAGGCCATGCAAAAGGCAGTGGCCCGCAACAGCAGCGACGGTCTGCTGGTGTGGCTGGGGCGCCCCAACGGGATCGCGGATCGCGCGCATTGAGGGGCAGTACTGGTTGCTTTGCGCGGTTCCGCTGCAGGCGAACGAGAGCTCGCTCGGTCGGGTCTACGTTGCCCAAAACATCCATCAAGATTACGCGATGTTTCTGGGCTTGATCCGCAACTTGGGCGTGGCGAGCGTGGTTGCCCTTGCAGTCACGCTCGCGGCGGTTGCCTGGTACGTGCGCCACTCGCTGCGGCCGCTGCAGCGCATGAGCCAACTGACAGAGGCAATGTCGCTCGAGCGGCTGGGCCAGGCCCAGCTGCAGTTGCAAGATGCCCCCAGCGAAGTTCGCCGCTTAGCGCAGACGCTGGACGCGCTGCTGGTTCGCCTGTTCGAGTCGTGCGAGCAACAGCAGCAGTTTGCCAGCAACATCTCGCACGAGCTGCGCACGCCCCTGACGCTAGTCTCAGGATACTTGCAGAGCACGTTGCGCCGCGGTCGCAACCTGAGCGCCAACCAGCAAGAAGCCTTAGAAATTGCCGCTTCGGAAACAGAGCGGGCGGTGCAGCTGCTGCACGATCTTTCAGTGCTGGCGCGCGCCGATAGCGGCCGCTTGCACCTAGAAATCGAATCCATCGAGCTCAACG
>PXQH01000026.1 GCA_003022125.1 Cyanobacteria bacterium QS_8_64_29
TGGTTGGGCCCGATGGCGGGGGTCTGCCCGTGGCGCTCCAGCTCGGGATAGTCTTCTCGCCAGTACTGGATGCCTTGGCAGAATGCGGGCGTCTCGCTGGTGACTGTCATGGTGCTTGGGATGGGAGAGGCGGCTCGATGGCATCCAATCCTACCAATCTTGCAGTTTGGCAATGGGGGCACTGGCGGTAATTGCGGTTGGTTACGCTAAAAGCAGCTCCACTCCAACCAAGTCAATTCCTGTTTCTGGTCCCGGTCGCAGCGTTGAAGGAGGTCCAATCGTGAGTTCCCTGCCGGATGGCCCCAGACAGCCCTATTTCGTCCAGCTCGCGCGCTGGATTCTGACGCCCTACAGCTTTCTGGAGGACTGCGCCCGGCGCTATGGCGATCCCTTCACCATGCGCTTAAAAAAGACGACGCCGTACGTCTTTTTTAGCCATCCGGAGGCCATCCAACAAATCTTTTCCGCCGATGCCGATCGCTTCGACGCCGGGCGAGCGAACGCCGTGCTTCGGCCGCTGGTGGGCGACAACTCGATCGCGCTGCTTGACGGCGAGCAGCACCAGCGCCAACGCCGGTTGCTCCTGCCGCCGTTTCACGGCCAGCGCGTCAAGCAGTACGCCCGCATCATCCACAATGTCGCGCACGATGTAGCTCGGCAGTGGCAACCAGGTCAGCGCTTGGTCGCGCGATCGGTCATGCAGGAGATTGCGCTGCGGGTCATTTTGCACGCCGCGTTCGGGCTGAGCGAGGGCGAGCGCTACAGCTCCATCAAGGCGGCGATCACGCAGATGCTAGCTATGACGGCATCGCCGCTGCACTCGAGCGCGCTGTTTTTTGGGTTTTTGCAGCAGGAACTTGGGGGGCTGAGCCCTTGGGGGCGCATGGTGCGCCAGCGGCAGCGCATCCGCGAGCTGCTCCAGGCCGAGATTGAGGAGCGGCGCGCGCAGCCCCAGCGGCAGGGCAACGACATTTTGAGCCTGCTGCTCTCGGCCCAAGACGAAGACGGCCGGCCCATGAGCGATCTCGAAATTCAGGACGAGATGCTGACCCTGCTGTTTGCCGGCCACGAAACCACCGCCAACTCGCTGGCTTGGGCGCTCTACTGGCCGCACTGGCAGCCGGCCGTCCTCGAGCGGCTGCGCGCGGAGCTCGATGCCCTCGGGCCCGAGCCCGATTTAATGGAGGTCGCCCAGCTGCCCTATCTGAGCGCTGTCTGCAATGAGGCGCTGCGCCTGTATCCGGCGGCTCCCATGGCCTTCGGGCGCTATCTCAACGCCCCCATGGAGATTATGGGCCGCCGCTACGAGGCCGACACCCTCATCGGTGCCAGCATCTATCTGACCCATCGGCGCGCGGATCTCTACCCGCAACCCGAGCAGTTCCGGCCCGAGCGTTTTCTCGAGCGCGAGTACTCGTCCTACGAGTTCATTCCCTTTGGCGGCGGCAACCGACGCTGCGTGGGAGCAGCTTTGGCTTCACTGGAGATGAAGCTCGTGCTGGCTGCGCTGGTGCAACATTACGAGTTCGAGCTGGCCGAGCAGCGCCCGGTTCAGCCGCAGCGGCGCGGCATTACGGTTGCCCCGGCCGGCGGCATCAAAATGACCGTGCGCGGGCGCCGGAAGCAGCCAGCCCCCCAGGCAGTCAACGCGTAATGCTCTCCGGAGGGCGAGCGCCATGTCCGTTCCGCAGGATGTCCGAACCCCGGCTTGGTTGCAATTCGGCCGCTGGATGTTCGACCCCACGGGCTATCTGGAGGCGATGGCCCAACGCCACGGCGATCTGTTCGGCGGCCGCGTTAGCGCCAGCTTTGACAAGCTGGTCTTCGTTCACCATCCCCAGGCCATCCAGTACCTGCTAAGCAACGACACGGGGCTGTTTCGGGGGATTTCAACGCCATCATGCGGCCGCTGCTGGGGGACAACTCGCTCATGTTACTGGACGGCGCCCACCACCGGCACCGGCGCAAGCTCCTCATGCCGCCCTTTCACGGCGAGCGCATGCGCGCCTACGGTGCTCTCATTCGCCAGATTGCGGCGGAAGTGGGGCAGTCGTGGCAAGCGGGCCAGGTCTTTCGCGCCCGCAGCCAAATGCAGCGGATCTCCATGCGGGTCATCTTGCAGGCCGTTTTTGGCCTGCACCGAGGCGATCGCTACCGCGCGCTGGAGCGCCTGCTGGGCGAGCGCTTGGATGCTATGAGCCGCGTGCACAAGCGCCGTTTCTGTTCATCCCGGCCCTACAAAAAAATCTGGGGCCGCTGACTCCCTGGCAATCCCTAGAAGCCCTGCAGCAGCAGATCGACGAGCTGCTCTACGCCGAAATTGCCGAACGCCGCGCCCAGGAACGCGCCGAGCGCAGCGACATCCTGTCGCTACTGCTGGCAGCGCGCGACGAGCAAGGGCAGGGCATGAGCGACCGCGAGCTGCGCGACGAGCTCATGACGCTGCTGGTGGCCGGCCACGAAACCACGGCAACGGCCCTGGCCTGGGCGCTCTATTGGGTGCACGCGCATCCCGAAGTGGGCGAGCGGCTGCGCCAGTAAATTGATGAGCTGGGCGCTGATGCCGACCCAGAGGCGATCGCGCAGTTGCCTTACCTCACCGCCGTCTGCCAAGAGACCCTGCGCATCTATCCGGTGGCCATGCTGACGTTCCCGCGCACGCCCACCGAACCAGTGGCGCTGCAGGGGTACACCATCGAACCGGGCACCATCGTCATGGGCTGCATTTATTTGCTCCACCAGCGCCCGGCGCTCTACCCCAGCCCCAAGCACTTCGATCCCGAGCGATTCCTGCACTGGCAGCCCTCGCCCTACGAGTTCATGCCCTTTGGCGGCGGCGTTCGGCGCTGCGTGGGTTCGGAGCTGGCCCTCTACGAGATGAAGTTGGTGCTGTTCTCGCTGCTGAGCCAGTATCGGTTGGCGCTGGCTGAAACACGCCCGGTCAAGCCGCGGCGCCGCGGCTTAACATTGGGACCGGCCGGTGGCGTCAAGCTAGTCATGGCCGGAACGCACGCGCCCGCCCGGCAAACGGCTGCTGCCACCCCATCGCGCTAGCAACCGCACCGAAGGCCTGTGACGCGAGCGAGCGGACCGCGCGGGCCTGCCCTGTGGCAGACCCTGCGCGCGATCACCCACCCCATCCGATTTTTGGAGGCAAGCGCCGCGCGCTATGGCGATCCGTTCGTGGCGCGCGTGCTGGGACACAACTCGCCGCCAGTGGTGTTTGCTGGCACCCCCGATGCCATCCGCGCCATCTTTGAGGCCCCGGCCGATTGCTTTGAGCTCGGCCGCCTGACACACGTCTTTACCCCGCTGACCGGCGATCACTCGCTGGTGCGGCTCGATGGCGAGCGCCACCGGCAGCGGCGGCAACTGCTCGCACCGCCATTGCACGGCGAGCGCCTGTACCGCCACGGTCCCTTTATTTGCCAAACTACCCAAGCCATTGCCGCACGGCTGCCGCGCCAGGGGGACTGGCGGCTGCGCCCCTGGATGGCGGCCATTACTCTGCCGGTCATCCTGCGCGTCGCGCTCGGCCGCACCCAGGGGGCGCGCTGCGAGCGCATGCAGTCGCTGCTAGAGCGCGTGCTGGCGGTGACCGCGCACCCGCTCTACTCCACGCTATTTTTCTTTCCACCGCTGCAGCGGGACTGGGGCCGCTGGAGTCCGTGGGGGCATTTTGTGCGCCTGCGGCAGCAGCTCGACGCGTTGCTCTACGCCGAAATTGCCGAGCGCCGCGCTAGCGGCGGCGATGGTGGCGACGATGCCCTCAGCATGCTGCTGGCTGCCCAGGACACCAATGGCAACCCCCTCACCGACACCGAGCTGCGCGACCAGCTCATGACGCTGTTGTTGCTGGGTCATGAGACGACTGCCTCCTCGCTCGCTTGGGCCCTGCGCTGGATCCACGCGCTGCCGGCCATCGAGCGCTGCCTGCGCCAGGAACTGGCCCAGCTGGGCCCCCAGCCCGATCCCAGCGCGATCGCGGCCCTGCCGTACCTGGATGCCGTCTGCCGCGAGACCTTACGCATCCATCCGGTTGCCCTAATCGCGCAGCCGCGGGTCCTGGCGCAGCCATTTCCGCTGCAAGGCGTTACCTATCCGCCCGGCGCCGTCCTGGTGCCCTGCATCCAGTTAGCGCACCGCCGGGCGGCGGCGTTCCCCCAGCCCGAGCGCTTTAGGCCCGAGCGATTCTGGGGCGAAGGACCTGCCCCCTACACCTACTTGCCCTTTGGGGGCGGCGCGCGCGCCTGCCTGGGCGCCGCCCTGTCTTTGTATGAAATGAAGCTGGCGATCACGACGCTGCTGTCGCACGTGCAGCTCGAGCTGCGCGAGCCTGCTGCGGCACATCCCGTGCGGCGCGGCATCACCATGGTGCCGGCGGGTAGCGTGCGGATGGCCGTTCGGGCCTGAAGGGCATTCGCCGGTGGGTTGACGGGGCGGCCGAGGGCCGGAAACGATGGCAACCAAGGCCAGTTTGCGATTCGAGGAGGGACCTGGCATGAGCGGCAAGCAAATCCTGATGCTGGTGGGCGACTACGTCGAAGACTACGAAGTCATGGTGCCCTTCCAGGCGCTGCAGATGGTGGGGCACAGCGTCCATGCTGTCTGCCCGGACAAGCAGGCCGGCGACAGCGTGCGCACCGCCGTCCACGATTTTGAAGGCGATCAAACCTACAGCGAGAAGCCCGGTCACAACTTTGCCCTCAACGCCAGTTTTGAGGCCGTCAACGCCTCCGATTACGACGCGCTGGTGGTCCCGGGCGGGCGTGCCCCCGAGTACCTGCGGCTCAACTCGCGCGTCCTGGAAATCGTTCAGCACTTCGCGCAGCAAAACAAGCCCATTGCAACGCTCTGCCACGGCCTGCAGGTTCTGGCGGCAGCCGGCGCCCTGGAGGGCAAAACCTGCACCGCTTACCCAGCCTGCGGCCCGGAAGTCAAAGCGGCAGGCGGCCACTACGCCGACAAGCCAGTGGATGAAGCCGTGGTTGACGGCAACCTGGTGACGGCACCCGCCTGGCCCGGCCACCCCAATTGGCTGGCCGAGTTCCTGCAGCTGCTGGGAACCCGCATCGAGCAGCAGGCCAAGGTTGCTGCCTAGTACTACAGTCGCGGATCGGGAGCCAGCCATCCACCTTGGCTATGCACGACTGCTGGAGTTGAAGCATCTCAATGTGCCAGCAGATGCAACATCGCTACTACAACCGTGCTGTCAGCGGTGGCAGGGGGCAGGCGGGGCAAGCCCTGCCGGCGCTCCGCCCAGCTCAAACCAAATACCACAACATCCCAATGCCGCGTTTGCAGCCAGCGCGCTGCAGCTTCACCCAGTGATCGCGCCCGGATAGCAGTCGTATGGGGTGGCACCGGCAAGCGCGGGCGAATGGCAGCAACGGCGCGCTCGAAGCGCTCGCGCGAGGCATTGCCGCCCTGGGGCGAGCGTACCTGACAGACCTGCAGGTGCTCGGGCGGACGCCATGCCGCCAGCGCTGGGAGCCTCTCTAGGGCGGCCCATCCAGCCACCTGCCCTGGCACCAGCACCAATTCACGCCTTGCGCGGGCGGTCTCCCCGTGGGCGGGCTTGATGGCAACGACCTCACAGCGCACCTGCCGGATTGCAGCTTGCGGAATGCTGCCAGCGATCGGCGGCGCTTGCTGGCCCCGCCAGCCCAAGACCAGGCCCTTGACCTCAGGATCGGCCAGCGCTTCCAGAATGGCTGGGACTACGCGGTAGGCAATCCGCACCTGCGCGTGCGCGGCGACGCCCGCTTGCCATGCCTCGTGCGCGGCCTGGCGCAGCAACTGGCGGCTTTGTGGCAAGCGGGGGCAGCTTTGCTGCAACTGCCGGTAGGGCGGCACGGTGACCGCGTGCAGGCAATCCAGATCGGCAGCGCTGTCTTGGGCCAACGTCGCGGCGGCGCTAACCAGAGGCGCCAGGGTCGTCGCATCGGCCACTGGCAGCAGTAGGCTGCGGCGGTGGTGGCTGGGCGCGCGCGTGCGATAAATGCAATACGACTGCGCTGCCGGGAACGGTGGGTAGCTCTCTTGGCCCCTCAGGCGCCGGGCTTCGGCGCGGATGACATCGGCGCGTCCGATGGTCCCGACAAAGCGGCGATCTCGCACGACCGGCAGCAGCGGTAGCGCATAGCGATCCATTAGGTAGATGGCATCGTTGAGCGGCGTATCCGGCGCTGCTGCAACCGGCCGGTGGGACAAGACATCCCGCAACTGCCGCTGCTGCGCCTCCGGGCCCAACCGCGCCGCATCGGTTGGGGTCAGGGTTGCCAGCAGGTTGCCGTCCCATACCACCGGCAGCGCTGGCTCGGGCGCTTGGGCCAAGACCTCGCGGGCGCGCTCGAGGGTAAGGTCTCCCGATAGGGTCAGTCCGTTGGGGCGAACTAGGCTCGCGATGCGAACGGCGGCGCGCGGGTCGCGATCGCCGCTCATTTCATCATCGAGCTGGATGCCGTTGGCCGCTAGCAAGTGCTGGTAGAGCGAGCCGCGGAACAGGCGCTCGGCCACGGTGTAGGCCACCACCGAGCCCACCATCAGCGGCAGTACCAGATCGAAATCCGAGGTAATCTCAAACACGATGATGATGGCGGTAGCGGGCACGCGCACCACGGCGGTAAAAAACGCCCCCATGCCCACCAGCGCGTAGGTGTGGGCGGCCCCCACATCCAGCAGTGCGACTTGGGCCGAGCCCACCAGGTAGCCCAGCACGGACCCCAAGACCAGAGCGGGGGTAAACAAGCCCCCTGGGGCCCCTGAACCGTAGGCTAAAAGCGTCAGCAAAAACTGCGCCGCAAAGGCCAGCGCCGTGGTTGCCAGGCCCGCTTCGCCCACTACCCAGAACGCATCCAGCCCAGCGTTGAAGCGAAAAAAGGTGGGCAAAAACGCCGCGATTGCGCCCGAGATGGCACCCGCCAAGGCCGTGCGCGCGGGTAACGGCAGCCCCGAGTTGCGGTTGAAGCGCAAGCCCCACAGGATGCCGCGGTTGAACGCGCCGCCCAGCAGGCCGGCCAGCCCGCCCAACAGCAGATAGAACGGGAGCTCGGCGGCACTCAGACTGGCCGCGCTCTCTGGGGCCGCCAGCTCGACGGGGAAGCTCGGGCCCACTCCGCCCAGCAGCTGCGCCACGAATGCGCCCGTAAATGAGGCCAAAATGGCAATCTCAAGCGTGAAGCGCGAGACATCGCGCATCAGCTCCTCAATGGCAAAGACAATGCCCGCAATGGGGGTGTTAAAGCCAGCCGCAATGCCCGAGGCCGCCCCAGCCGCCACAATCTGGCGGCGGTGCTCGGGGGGCGTTTGCCCCCAATCGGCCAGCTGGGCGGCCAGGGCAGCGCCAATGTGCACAGTGGGCCCGCGCCGCCCCAGCGTCAGCCCGCCCCCCAGGGTGGCGATCGTGCCCAGCATTTTGACCAAAGCCACCCGCAACGAGAGCGGGATCGCGTAGTGCGCCAGGACCGCTTTGACCTGCGGGATGCCGCCGCCGCCGGCTGCCGGCGAGAGCCAGCGGATGCAGGTCCCGGCCAGTCCGCCCAACACCAAGCCCGCCAGCGGCAGCGCGATCGCCTCGCCCCAACGCTCGGCAAGTTGCAGGCGAACCCCGCCAATCCAATCGATGCCCTGCTTGAGCGCCAAGGCGGCAAACGCCGAGACGGCGCCGATGGCGCAGGCTTTGAGCAGGGTCCAGTACTCGGCGTCCGAGCGCAGGCCCCGAAGCGCTTGCAACCAGCGGTGAAGCGGCGTGCGAGCGGCCATGCCCAAAGCGCCCTTTCTGTGCCCCAATCGCGCCTGGCCAGCGCAACAGCCCAATTTTAGGTTGTTAGGGGGCCTACCTCAGCCGGGCCGACGGCCAGCTAGCACTACGCTTGCAGCAACCAAAAACCGGCGAAGGACTCGGATTCGGGCGATTGCTGGATGGCGAAAAAGTGAACCCGCTGCGCGCGCTTCTTGGCCTGCTCGAAGCCCTCAGCTTCGGCCCGCGTCGTTTCGTCTTTAATATCGGCCAGGATCCAGTTGTCGCCAAAGCCGGTCTGCAGCACCAGCCGCGGTAGCGATCCGCCCAAAAACTGCAGCGCCGCAATTTCTAGCCCCGACATCCAGCCTGCCAGCGGCATGGCACGCGGCGAGAAGATCAGCACCCCCGGGACGCGCGCCTGGTCCGAGAGGCCCACCATGGCCGGCGAAAACCCTTCCCCAAAGGCAATGTCCCAGTCGTTCATTTGGTGGAGCTGGGCAACCTCGAGGGTGACGAACGCCCACTTGTCGTCTTTGTCGCCGCGGACGGCATCCGGCAGCGGCGCCGGGTCCTGGACCGGATACTGCACGGCCGGCGACTGCGCGGCCTTGGGGTCGTAGCCTTCCTGCTGCGGGTACACCGTTGCCTGGCGCTGCTGCAGCCACTGCTGCAGCGCGTAGGTGCGCAAGCTGGGCGTGGCCTTGATGCCCAGATCGGTACAGGCTTTTTCGATCATGTTGTTCATCTGGCGCCGAAAGAAGCGGATCTGCTTGGGGGACTCGGGCGCCTGGGCGATCGCGGCCTGGATGGCCTCTTGCAAAAACAGCGAGTTGACCTGGGTGTTTTGGCAAAACTGGGTGTATTTGAACAGCGAGTCAAACGAACGCTGCACGTCCTGGGGGCTCTCGCAGATCAGCACCTCCCAGAGCTTTTTTTGGTTCTCATCGAGAACGGGGCGCGAGTAAAAATCGAGTTCCCAGATTGGGCCTGCCATTCGGTGCCTTGGGCGGCAGCGCGCCTGTTGGGGTGGCGGTTGGCAACCACTGATAGTAACGTGAAGCCATCGCGCGTGCAGAATCAGGAGGGACATGCCAGCAATGGGGTGGCTGCGGTACGCCCTGTTGGGCCTGGCCGGCGTGGCGCTAGCCGCAAGCTGCAACACCACGATTCCTGAAGGGCCGCCCGCCGCGAACGCGCCTGCCGATCACGGCGAGTGCATGCTCGTTGAGTCAGGCTTTGGCTCCCCTGGCGAGGTTGCCGTGGCGGCCGAGACCGTGGTGTCAGGGCTGGAGGTGCCCTGGGGGATGCCCGCAATTCCGATGCAACGCAAGATCCCGACAGCCTAGCTGGCAAGCTGCTGCGCGTGACGCCGGCTGGCGAGATCCCGGCTGCGGATCCGCTCCCCGAGACGCCCGCGTTTCTGACCGGCATTCGCAACACCCAGGGCTTTGACTGGCCCGATAGCGACACGCTTTGGCTGACTGATCGCGGGCCCAGCGGCGAGTTGGGGCGGACGGGTCACGATGAAATTAATGTCGCCCAGGGAGGCGACAACTTGGGTTGGCCCGAGATTTACGGTTGCCGCTCGCAGGCTGGCCTAGTGGCCCCAGTACTGAGCTGGCAGCAAGCCGTTCCCCCCGGCGGCGCCGCCGTTTATACTGGCGATGCCATCCCGGCCTGGCAGGGGGATTTGCTAGTAGGCACGCTGGGCTCCAAGCACCTGCACCGCGTGAGCTTCGATGCCGACGGCAACCTAGCCGCCCACGAGCGCTACTTTAGCGGCGATCCGCCCCAGGGCTTGGGCCGCCTGCGCGATGTGGCCATGGGCCCCGATGGGCAGCTCTACGTCACCACCAGCAACTGCGACGGCCGCGGCCGCTGCCCGCCAAGCGGCAATCGCATCTTGCGCATCGTCCCGGCCGGGGACCAATCCTAATGCCCGAACAGCCGCTGGATGCGCTGCTGGATGGCCTGGGCCTTTTGCCGGGGATCGGGGGCTTGGCGAATGGGCCTGCCGACGACGATGTAGTCGGCGCCTCGCCAAAAGGCCGCCTCAACATCGACCGTGCGCTTTTGATCGTTGGCCGCATCCTCAATGGGGCGAATGCCAGGGACCACAACCGTTAGGCCTTGCCCGAGCTCCGCCCGCAAGCGCGGCACCTCCCAGCCCGAGGAGATAACGCCATCGCAGCCCAGCTGCAGCGCGCGCCGGGCGCGCGAGCAGACCAGATCCGCGAGCGACACGTTGGGCAGGCCCAAATCGGCAATATCGGCGCGATCGAAGCTGGTGAGGGCGGTCACGGCCAGGATGCCGGTCTCGCCTTTTTGCTCGCAGGCCGCGCGCAGGATGGCGTCGTTGCCGTGAACGGTGACAAACGCGATGCCGCGCCCGCGCAAGTTCCGCACGGCAGCGCCCACCGTTTGCGGCACGTCAAACAACTTCAGGTCGAGGAAAGTTTGTTTGCCGCGCGCGTGCAGCCGCTCGATGAGCTCAAAGCAGCCGCCGCTGGCCAGCAACTCCAGGCCCAGCTTGTAAAAGCCGACGGCATTGCCTAGCGTCTCAACGAGCCGCTCGGCTTCCGCTGGGCTCGGGGTGTCTAGGGCAACGATGAGCCGCTGTTGCGGATCGATGCGTTTCTCGGAGAGCCAGCGCCGGTCCTCGCTGCCGGCAGCACCTGAGTTGCCCCCATTCGGCATTAGCGCAGAGTGGAACCGTTCCAGCCCCACAGGGTGCCCTCGGTGGGGCTAAAGGTGATGTAGGTGCGGTTAGCGGGGACGCCCAGCGACTGCTCGATCTGCTGGCAGACGGCGTGGCTCATGGCCCGCGCCTGCTCGGGCGGGATCTCGCCCACGCTTTTGATCTCGACGTAGCAGGCCGGATCCGCAGTCCCGGCAAAGGTCATGGGAACGTTGGGCTCAAAGGCCGTCATGACCGTCGATTCGGGCTTGCCGGTTTGCTCGGCCAATCGGGCCGACAGCGTCCCCAAAAGCGCGTTGGCATCGCCGGACTGCGGCTCGGCCACCGAAGCCTGAACTTTGATCAGCGGCATGGCATTCTCGCTAGCGCTCGGACTCAGCCACCGTACTGCCAGCCCGTGCTCTCGAGCAAGAGCTGATTGCCCTCGCGATGAACGCCAGCGCCGACCACCTCGCCCACAAACACGGTGTGGTCGCCTTGTTCCACGGCATCGATTACCTGGCACTCCACGTACCCCAGCGAGTCCCGGATGATGGGGCACCCAGTCGCCTCGCCCAGATAAAACTCCACATCGGCAAGCTTGTTGCCCACCCGACGCTGGGGTTTAAAAAACGTAGCCACCAGATCCTGCTGGTGCTCTTCCATAAAGCTGATGGCAAACGTATGGCTGCTTTTGACCATCTCGTGGGAGCCGGAGTTGCGGTTGACGCAGTTGACCAGCAGCGGCGGCTTGAACGAGGCCTGCATGACCCAACTGGCGGCAAAGCAGTTGATCTCCTGCTCGTCTTGGACGCCGCAGACGTAGAGCCCGTGCGGGATCTTGCGCAGCATAGTCTTTTTGGCTTTTTCATCCAACACGGCTCGCTTCCTCCTTAGAGCGCCTAACAGAACTTCTGTAGGTGGTTGAACAGGATGAGCGCGCAGCCCAGCTCGAGGAAGGCTTGGTGAATGTCAGCACGCCGCTCATCCCACCAGTTTTGTTAGGCACTCTTAGCTGCGACGCGCTAGCCAATCCAGCAACAGGGCGCGGTGGGGGGTGGCAATGGGCATCCAGTTGCCTAGCTGGGGGGCGTAGTGCCGCCCCCGGCGAATGGCCGCAGCCGGCACCAGGGCCATGGCTTCGCCTTCCCGCTGCTGCAGTTGCGCCGGGGCGAGCGCTAGAGGCGCGGCGAACAGGTGGCGCCGGATCCCGTTGCTGGTATGGCAGCCGATCGCGGTCAGCCCAGCCGGACAGTGGCCGATCTCTTCTTGCAACTCCCGCCGCACGGCAGCAGCCGGCGTCTCGCCCGGCTCGAGGTGACCGCCAAAACAGGCCCAATGCCCAGGGTAGACAATGTCGGAGCGGCGATCGCGCAGCTGCAGCAGAAAGCGGCGCTGGCGATGCAGCACCGCGACGGCCACCTCGGTGAACCGCTCAGCCATCGGCCGTCGGTGCCGAGCGCGCCGGCCGGAACAGGTGGGCGTAGTCGGGGTGGTAGAGCCGCGAGCGCGCCTGGGCCAGATTGTAAGCCGCGCGATCGCGAGCTGCCTCCACGGCTGGCCCGATGAGATAGAGCGTGGTCCGGGTGAGGTTCTGCTGCTGGGATTGGGCGGCCATCTGGGCCAGCGGGACCAGCCAGATGGCCTCGTCGGGCCAGCCCAGGCGGTAGCAGATCGCCACGGGCGTCTGCTCGGGGTAGTGCTGCTGCAGCTGAGCTTGGGCAGCTGCCACGTGGCGCGCTGCCAGGTACAGGCCCAGGCTGGCACCGTGGGCCGCCAGCGACGCCAGGGCTTCGGCCTCCGGAACGGCCGAGGCCCGCCCGCTGATGCGGGTCAGGATGATGGTCTGGGTAAGCTCGGGGACCGTCAGCTCAATGCCCAGCTTGGCCGTGGCATCCTGATAGGCCCCAATGCCAGGCACGAGCTCGAAGGGGACCTCGGCCTCGGTCAGGGCGCGGATTTGCTCGTGGATGGCGCTGTAGAGGCTCAGATCGCCCGAGTGCAGCCGCACCACGGCATGCCCGCTGCGCACGCGATCAATGGCAATGGGCAGGATCTGCTCGAGAGTTTTGTTGCCGGTGGGCACCCGCTCGGCATCGGCACGCACCGCTTGCAAGATGGCCGACGGCACCAGCGAGTGCGCAAAGATGACAGTATCGGCCCGCGCCAGGATCTTGTGGGCCTTGACGGTCAGCAGCTCCGGGTCGCCGGGGCCGGCACCGATCAAATAGACGCCGGCTGGTAGCGGATCAGGTGTCGGCATAGTCCTTCGGGCGCGAGCGCGGCGCCCGCCGATCCACACGCACGACGTCCGGTAGCGGGCGATCGCACCAATACAGCCAGATCAAGCCAATGGCCCCCAAGCCAATGCCCAACGCGCTCGCCACCTGGGCCGCTTGCACGCCTGCCAGCATCAAGCTGTCGGTGCGCAGGTCCTCAATCCAGATGCGGCCCGCGCTGTAGGCCATGGCGTACGCCAGCGCGATCACGCCCAGCTTGAGGCGGCCGGGATGGCGCAGCCCCCAGACAAATAGTGCCATCAGCAGCACGAAAACGCCCAGATCCCACAGCGATTCGTATAAAAAGGTGGGGTGGAAGTAGGCCTCATCCAGGTACTGCGGCGGGCGCTTGGCCGGCGGGATGTAGAGCTTCCAGGGCAGGTCCGTGGGCCGGCCGAAGGCCTCCGAGTTGAAAAAGTTGCCCCAGCGCCCGATGGCCTGACCCAGCACCAGCGGCGGCGCTACCAAATCGGCCAGCCGCCACCAGGAGACGCGCCGCAGGCGCGCGAAAATTGCGGCTGCTAGCGCGCCGCCCAAAATGGCGCCGTGAATGGCAATCCCGCCGTTCCAGATCGCCACGATCTCGCCCGGTTTGCCGGCGTAGCGCTCCCACTCGAACAGCACGTAGTACAGGCGGGCCCCCGGAATGGCGCCGATGACCAGCCAAACCGCCAGATCGCCCACCAGCTCGAGGCTGACGTTGCGCCGCTTGGCCAGAGCTTGCGCCAGCGTCACCCCCACCAGGACGGCGAGCGCAATGAGCGCGCCGTACCAGCGCACGCTAACCGGCCCCAGCTCGAACAGGATGGGGCCCGGCGATTGGAATTGGAACGCAAACAGTGCCATGGTAAAATCCTAACTGGGCAGCTGTGCGCCAGCCCAACTCTATCAAGCCACCGCTGCACTCGCGGCGCGCGCCACAATGGGAGAGCAGTCACCCGGCAAGCGGCAACCGCTATGGCACCTGCAACCGCGCGCGAGGATGTCCTGCTGGGCAAATCGCTGGAGGAGCTGCAAGCCTGGGCGCGCCAGCACGGGCAGCCGGCCTTTCGGGGCAAGCAGATCCACCAGTGGCTCTACCGCAAAGGGGCGCGATCACTGCGCGAGGTCTCGGTCCTGCCCAAGGCCTGGCGCGAGTCGCTGGCCGATTGGCCGCTGGGGCGCTCGGCGCTGCACCACCGCAGCATTGCCCCTGACGGCACGCGCAAGTACCTGCTGCGGCTGGCAGATGGGGCCGTCGTCGAGACCGTCGGCATTCCCACAGCCAAGCGGCTGACGGTGTGCGTCTCCTCGCAGGTGGGCTGCCCCATGGCCTGCGACTTTTGCGCCACGGGCAAAGGCGGCTTTAGCCGCAACTTAGCCTGCCACGAGATTGTGGACCAGGTGCTGACTGTGGGCGAGGACTTCGGGCAGCGCCCCAGCAACGTGGTGTTTATGGGCATGGGCGAGCCGCTGCTCAACGAAGCGGCCGTGGTGGCTGCCATCCGCTCGCTCAATCGCGATGTGGGCATCAGCCAGCGATCGCTAACCCTCTCGACGGTGGGGTTACCGGGGCGCATCCGCCAGCTGGCCCAGCAGCAGCTCCAAATCACCTTTGCCGTCAGCCTGCACGCCTCCAACCAGGCCGTGCGCGAGCGGCTCATTCCCAGCGCCCGCCACCACCCGCTGGCGGCGCTGTTGGCCGAGTGCCGCGACTACGTTGCCCTGACCGGGCGCCGGGTGAGCTTCGAATACATCCTGCTGGCAGGCACCAACGATGCCCCCGAGCAGGCGCAAGAGCTCGCCGAGCATCTGCGCGGCTTCCAGAGCCACACCAACCTCATCCCCTACAATCCCATCGACGAGGCTGACTATCAGCGGCCCGATCGGCAGCGCATCCAGGCGTTCCGTTCGGTGCTGGAGCAGCACGGCATTGCCACCAGCGTGCGCCACTCGCGCGGCCTAGAAGCCGATGCCGCCTGCGGGCAGTTGCGCCAAGAGCGCGCCCGGGCCTAGCCACCCACCCTGAAGCTGCCATGCAACCCGATTGGCAACCCTGCAACGCCTACACCGACATCCGCTACGAAAAAGCGGCGGGCATCGCCAAAGCCACCATCGACCGCCCCCACAAGCGCAATGCCTTTCGGCCCCAAACCGTCTCCGAGCTCTACGATGCCTTCTGCGACGCCCGCGAAGACCCCAACATTGGCGTTGTCCTGCTGACTGGGGCCGGCCCGCACAGCGATGGCAAGCATGCCTTCTGCGCCGGTGGCGACCAGAGCGTGCGCGACAAGGCGGGCTACGCCGATGCGGGCGGTACGCCGCGCTTGAACGTACTGGATTTGCAGCGGCTGATTCGCTCCATGCCCAAGGTGGTCATTGCCCTGGTGGCCGGCTACGCCATCGGCGGGGGCAACGTGCTGCAGGTGGTTTGCGATCTCACCATCGCTGCCGACAACGCCGTTTTCGGGCAAACCGGTCCCAAGGTGGGCAGCTTTGACGGCGGCTTTGGCGCCAACTACCTGGCGCGCATTGTGGGGGTCAAAAAAGCCAAAGAAATTTGGTTCCTGTGCCGCCAGTACGATGCCGAGCAAGCCCGCGAGATGGGCTTGGTCAATTGCGTGGTGCCCCTGGCGAAGCTGGAGGCCGAGGGCGTGCGCTGGGCCCATGAAATTCTGGACAAAAGCCCCATTGCCATCCGCTGCCTCAAGGCCGCCTTCAACGCCGATACCGACGGGCAGGCCGGCCTGCAGGAGTTGGCCGGCAACGCCACCTTGCTCTACTACATGACCGAGGAGGGCAACGAAGGCAAGCAGGCATTTTTGGACAAGCGCTCGCCCGATTTCCGCCAGTATCCCTGGCGGCCCTAACCGGGCGGCTGCGATACCATAACAAGCGGTACGGCGCAACACCGAGGCGATATGGGGTGGCTGCAGCGCCTGTGGCGCGTGGTTCGGGCCAACATCAACAGCCTGATCGGGCGGGCCGAGGATCCCGAGAAAATCCTGGAGCAGGCGGTTGCGGACATGCAGCAGGATCTGGTGCGGCTGCGGCAAGCAGTTGCCCAGGCGATCGCCTCGCAAAAGCGGACCGAGCGCCAGGCTAGCCAAGCCCGCTCCCAGGCCCAGGAGTGGCACCGCCGCGCCCAGCTCGCGCTAGAAAAAGGCGACGAGAATCTAGCCCGCGAAGCCCTGCAGCGCCGCAAGACCCACCAGGACAACGCCCAAGCACTCGAGCAGCAGCTGCAGCAGCAGAACCAGGTCGTTGATCGCCTCAAGCGCAACATGCGCCAGCTCGAGGGCAAAATCTCGCAGGCGCGGACCCAAAAGGATCTCTACATCGCCCGGGCGCGCTCGGCTCAGGCCTCGCAAAAGATTGCCGAGCTCACCGACGACCTCAGCACCGGCAGCGCCCTCAATGCCTTCGAGCGCATGGAGGACAAGGTCAACGAGCTCGAAACCAGCGCCCAGGCCGCCCAGGAGCTGAGCGGCGACGAGCTCGACAAGCGCTTCAGCCGCCTGGAGCAAGGCGAAGCCGTTGAGAGCGAGCTGTCGCAGCTGCGCGCGGGGCAAAGCAGCGGCGAGCTCCCGGCCGGCGAGCAACCCGCCATTGGGGATGCCGAGGTGGAGCGCGAGCTGGAGCGGCTGCGCTCGCAGCGCGACCGGTAATGCGCCGGGCCGGCCACTCGCAAGCCGTTAACATAGCGGGCAGAAAGGGAGCAGCGTGCCGGGTGGGTTCCCCCCGCAAGCGAGGAACAAGGAGCAACCATGGGACTATTCGATCGCCTCAGCCGCGTCGTTCGCGCCAACCTCAACGATCTGGTGGGCAAAGCCGAAGACCCCGAGAAGGTCCTGGAGCAGTCCGTCTCGGACATGCAAGAGGATCTGGTGCAGCTGCGGCAAGCCGTCGCCCAGGCGATCGCCGCTCAAAAGCGCACCCAAAAGCAGTACGACCAGAACCAAGCCGAGGCCGACAACTGGCACCAGCGCGCCCAGCTCGCCCTGAGTAAAGGCGAAGAGGACTTAGCGCGCGAAGCCCTGCAGCGCAAAAAAAGCTACGCCGATACCGCCGCCAACCTCAAACAGCAACTCGATCAGCAAAAGCAGCAGGTCGATGAGCTCAAGCGCAAGCTGGTGGCCCTCGAGGGCAAAATCTCGGAGGCCAAAACCAAAAAGGACATGTACAAATCCCGCGCCAAGGCGGCCAAGGCCAACCAAGAGCTGCAGCAGCAGCTGGGCAATGCCGGCAACAGCAGCGCTTGGAGCGCCTTCGAGCGCATGGAAGAGAAAGTGACCGAGCTGGAGGCCACCTCGGAAGCAGCTGGCGAGCTGGGCAGCTCCGATCTGGAGCAGCAGTTCGCCCAACTCGAAGGCGGCAGCGACGTCGACGAAGAGCTCTCGGCCATGAAGGCCCAGCTCAGCGGCAGCAGCAGCAAGGGCGAGCTACCGGAGGGCCAGCAGCAGGCTGAAGAGGGCGAGGGCTCCTCGCAGGGTAAGGCCTCGGATGAGGTCGTCGACGCCGAGCTGGACGAGCTTCGCTCGCAGCTCAATCGCAACAGCTAACCCATGCGCTTTGCCCGGCGCTTGCAACCGCTGCAAGCCAACGTCTTTGCCGAGATGGATGCGGCCAAAGCGCGGGCGCGCTCGGCCGGTCGGCCCATCATCGACCTATCGCTGGGCTCCACGGATCGGCCCGCCCCCGAGCGAGCGCTCGCCGCTATCGAGGGCTCGCTGAGCGATCCCAGCACGCACGGCTATACCCTGTTTCACGACACCCAGGCCTTCCGCGAGGCCGTGGCCCGCTGGTACGAGCGCAAGTACGGCCTGGCGATCAATGCGGAGACGGAGGTCCTGCTGCTCATTGGCTGCCAGGAGGGGACAGCGCACCTGCCGCTAGCGCTGCTCGATCCCGGCAGCGTGGCCCTACTCCAGGATCCGGGGTATCCCTCCCACGCCGGCGGCGTCCGCCTGGCCGATGGCGAGATCTATCGCATGCCCACCCTGGCCGAAAACGAGTTTTTGCCCCAGCTAGAGGCAATCCCGCAGGCCGTCCTAGAGCGGGCGCGGATGATGGTGCTGAGCTATCCGCACAATCCCACCACCGCCACCGCCCCGCTTTCGTTTTTCCAGCGTGCTGTGGCCTTCTGCCGCGATTGGAACCTGGCGCTGGTCCACGACTTTCCCTACGCCGACTTTGTCTACGATGGCCGGCCGGCAGCCCCCTCGGCCCTGCAAGCCGATCCGGCCCGGGAGCGGACGATCGAGTTTTTCACCTTATCCAAGTCGTTCAACATGGGCGGCTTTCGCGTGGCCTATGCCATCGGCAACGCCGAGCTCATCGCCGCGCTCCAGAACGTCAAATCGACCGTCGATTTCAACCAGTACCGCGGCATCATCAACGGCGCGATCGCTGCCCTGGAGGGCTCGCAAGCCATCGTGCAGGATACGGTTGCCCAGTTCCAACAGCGGCGGGATGCCTTGGTTGGCGCGCTGCACCGGGTGGGCTGGCCGGTGCCTGCGCCCGCGGCCACCTTGTACGTTTGGGCGCCGCTGCCGGCGGGCTGGCCCGGTACAGCCATGCAGTTCTGTACGCAGCTGGTCGCCGAGACCGGCGTGGCGGCCGCACCCGGTTCGGGCTTTGGCGAGCGCGGCGAGGGGTACGTGCGCTTGGCGCTGGTGCGAGATCCCGAGGTACTGACCCAAGCTGCCGAGCGCATGGGCGAGTTCCTCCAGCCCTACCTGCAGGCGGCACCGGCACGGTGAGCCCGCTTAGAGCGCCGCGCCCTCGCGCCAGGCCTGCCAGAATATTGTCGCTGCCAGGCCGGCCATCAACCCCCGGAACAGCAGCGCCACGGCGCGATCGGGCAAGCGAGGCAGCAAGCGCGTGCTGACCTGCGCGCCCGCCAAGCCGCCTGTCCCCAGCAGCAGGCCCGGTAGCAGCGCCACATTGCCCGCTTGCGCGTGTCCCAAGCAGGCTGAGGTGGTGGCAATGGCGACAGCCCCCAGGCTGGCGCGCACGGCCGTTTTGATGGACTCCCCCAGCAGCAGCACTTGCAGCGGCACCAGAACGACGCCGCCGCCCACCCCAAACAGCCCGGCCATAAAGCCGGCGATGCCGCCCGTTCCCAGCCGCGAGGCCCAGGGCGCGATCGCGGCTGGGCTTGCACTGGCGCTCGCCAGGCGCCGGCGCAAGCCCATCAAATAGATGTTGGTCAGCAGCAGCGCCCCAAATGCCGCCAGCAGCACTGCCGAGGCGAGGCGCTCCGCAGCCCAGGCACCGCCCTGCGCCGCAATCGCGGCCGGCACGCCCAGGGCAAGCGCGCTGCGCCAGCTCAGCTCCCCCATGCGCCAGTTCTGGAGGCTGCCCGAGAGCGAGATCACCACGATGGCCAAGCTGCTGGTGGCGACAGCCCGAACCGGGACGTAGCCCCAGCTCACCAGCAGCGGCACCAACAGGACGCCGCCGCCAATGCCCAGCAAGCCGGCCAGCAGGCCTGCCCCCACCCCACTTAGTGCCAAAGCGAGCCCGCTCGCGACCGTCACCGCCACCTCCGCTGCGCTTGGCAGACAGTGCTATACCGGGAGAGGCAAGCTAGCGCGATGAGGAGTCCCCATGAGCCAAGCCGCTGATCGCAACACCGCCCAAGCGCCCCAGGTCAAAGCCAAGCATATCTTGGACCGGCTCAACTGGGGCGAGCCGGCCTTTTCCATCCTGGATGTGCGTGATCGCAGCGCCTACAACCAGTCGCGCATCATGGGCGCCCTATCCATGCCCATGACGGAGTTGGTCGAGCGGGCGCGCCGCTCCTTCGAGGCCGATCGCGTGCTCTACGTTTACGGCGAAAGCGACCGGCAAACGGCCGAGGCCGTCCGGCAACTGCAAGCAGCGGGGTTCCAGCAGGCCTACGGCGTTGAAGGTGGGCTCTTGGGCTGGAAGCGCATGGCCGGCCCCACCGAAGGCAACGCCGACGCTTCCTAGTTGCAATGGCCTCGCAACCGCCGTGCCATAATAAAGATTGGTGTTCCTTTACATAACTAAACGTTATGGCAGGGTTAGCAGACCTCAAGCGGGCGCTGTCTAGGCTTGTCCCCATCCCCTCAGGCATCGAGCGCTCGCGATCGCGCGCTTATGACCTTAAAATGCGCCTGGATTGGGGGCAGCCAGCCCTGACGATCGTCGACGTCCGCGATCGGCGGGCCTACAACATCAGCCACATCCAAGGCGCCGTTTCCATGCCGCGCAACGAGCTGCTGGAGCGGGCGCTGGCAACGCTTGAGCCCCAGCGCGATATCTACATCTATGGCGATACAGACGAAGACACCGCCGCAGCCGCCCAGACGCTACGCACTGCCGGCTTCCAGCGGGTGACCGAGCTGCGCGGGGGCGTCGCCGGCTGGAAGGCATTCGGCTACCCGGTGGAGTCCATGTTTGCCTACAGCCTCTAGGCAGCGCTATTTGTGCTCAAACACGCCATTGAACTGGCGCAAGTCGAGGTTGGCAAAGACCGGGACGCAGTCAAAGCACTGCCGGGCGAGCGCCCAGCGCTCCTCGCGCACCAGCATGGCCGTTAGCTTCTGCCGCAAGCTCAGCAGGTAGCGCACGTCATTGGCGGCGTAGCGCAACTGCGCCGGCGATAGGTTGGCGGCATCGCCCCAGTCGGAGCTCTGCGCGTTCTTATCCAGCTCGATTTGCTCCAACTCTTGCACCAGCGCTTTCAGGCCGTGGCTGGCGGTATAGGTGCGCGCGAGCTTGCTGGCGATTTTGGTGCAAAAAATGGACTGGGTCCGGATGCCAAAGTTGTGCTGCAGCTGGGCAACGTCAAAGCGGGCAAAGTGAAACACGCTAGCGGGGGCGGCTGCTTCCATGAGCTGCTTGAGCCGCAGGGCCTCGGTCTGGCCCTTTTCGATGCGAATGGCGGTGACGGCATCGTTGGGATCGCACAGCTGCACCAAGCAGAGGCGATCGCGCTGCGGGTTGAGGCCCATGGTCTCGGTGTCGACCGCAATGGCCTCGGCGTCCAAGTAGCGCTCGAGCAGCGGCTGGGACAGGTCGCGATCGCAGATTTGCAGCTCGCTGGGTTCCATGGCAGCTCACTCGCTCAGGACATCGTTGCGCTCCAGGTAGCGGGCCACGGTCTGCACGTCCTTGTCGCCGCGGCCGGAGCAGTTGATGGCAATGCGCGGGCTGCCGCTCAGTTGCGGGCAGAGCACTTCTAGGTAGGCGATGGCGTGCGCGGTCTCCAGCGCGGGCACGATCCCCTCCAGCTGCGCCAGCCGCTGGAAGGCCGCCACGGCTTGGGTATCGGTGACGTTGTCGTAGCGGACGCGTCCGCTGTCTTTAAGGTGGCTGTGCTCGGGGCCAACGCCCGGGTAGTCCAGGCCGGCGCTGATCGAGTGGGCCTGCTGGATTTGGCCCTGCTCGTCCTGGAGCAGATAGCTCATGGCCCCGTGCAGCACGCCGGGGGTGCCGCAGCTCAGGGTGGCTGCATGCCGGGCCGATTGCAGGCCGTCGCCAGCCGCTTCTATGCCAATGGCTCGCACGCCGGGCTCGGGCAAAAACGGGTAGAACAGGCCCATGGCATTGGAACCGCCGCCCACACAGGCCAGCAGCACGTCGGGCAACCCGCCCCAGGCTGCCTGGCACTGGCGCCGCGCCTCCTGGCCGATGATGGCCTGGAAGTCGCGCACCATCATGGGATAGGGGTGGGGGCCGGCCACCGAGCCCAGCACGTAATGGGTCGTGCCCACGTAGGTAACCCAATCGCGAATGGCTTCGGAAGTGGCGTCTTTGAGCGTGGCACTGCCGGCGTGTACTGGCCGGACAGTGGCGCCCAACAGCTCCATGCGGAACACGTTGAGCGACTGGCGTTCCATGTCGCGCGCGCCCATGTAGATGGTGCAGCTGAGGCCCAGGTGGGCGCAGGCGGTCGCGGTTGCGACGCCGTGCTGGCCGGCCCCTGTCTCGGCGACAATGCGCTGTTTGCCCATGCGCTGCGCCAGCAGCGCCTGCGCCAGGGCGTTGTTGATTTTGTGGGCGCCGGTGTGGTTGAGGTCTTCGCGCTTGAGATAGATCTGCGGCCTGCTCCCATCGGCGCGCGCGTAGCGTTGGCTCAAGCGCTCGGCCCGATAGAGCGGGGTGGGACGACCCACATAGCCCTCCAGCAGCTGCTGAAGCTGGGCCTGGAACTCGGGATCGTCGCGGTAGTGGGTGTAGGCCGACTCCAGCGCCTGCAGGGCCGGAACGAGCGTCTCTGGGACGTAGCGGCCGCCAAACCCACCAAAGCGGCCGGCAGCATCGGGTTGGACCTCGGGCGCCGAACGCGGCGCTGAAGCGGCAGATGGCATCGCAGCCGGGGCGAGCAACGGCCCCTATTATATAGGAGCTGGGCTAGAAGTTCTCGTAGTTGGCGATCGCGGCGCTCATTTTGTCGATGACCGCCGCCACCGGCATGCTGCCCAGCTCGCCCGAGGCGCGCGTGCGAACGCTCAGGGTCTGGCCTTCCACCTCTTGGGCGCCCACAATGCCCATGACCGGAATTTTTTGCTTTTCGGCATTGCGGATGGCTTTGCCCAGGCGCTCGCCGCTGCGATCGGTCTCGGCGCGGATGCCGCGGGCCTGCATCTGCGCACTCACTTGCTCGGCGAACTCGCGCTGGTTGTCGCTAACCGGCAGCAGCCGTGCCTGCACCGGCGCCAGCCACAGCGGGAAGTCGCCGGCGTACTCCTCAATCAAAATGCCCATCAGCCGCTCCAGCGAGCCAAAGGGTGCGCGGTGGATCATGACCGGACGCTGGCGGGATCCATCAGCAGCCACGTACTCCAGATCGAAGCGCTCGGGCAGGTTGTAGTCCACCTGCACCGTTCCCAGCTGCCACTCGCGCTCCAGGGCATCTTGAAAGATAAAGTCCAGCTTGGGCCCGTAAAAGGCGGCCTCACCAATGCCTTCCACGTAGCTCAAGCCCAGCTGCTCGACGGCGCGGCGGATGGCCCCCTCGGCTTGCTCCCAGGCCCGATCCGAGCCCAGGTACTCGTCCGAGTCGGGATCGCGAAAGCTCAGGCGGGCGGTGAAGCTATCGAGCTGGAGCTTGCCAAACACCGATAGGAACAGATCGACAACGTTGAGAAACTCGGCATCGAGCTGCTCGGGCGTCACGAACAGGTGGGCATCGTCCACGGTGAAGCCGCGCACGCGCGTGAGGCCGCCCAACTCGCCCGATTGCTCGTGCCGGTAGACGGTGCCGAACTCAGCCAGGCGCAGCGGCAAGTCGCGGTAGGAGCGCAGCTCGTTTTGATAAATCTGGATGTGGAAGGGGCAGTTCATGGGCTTGAGGACAAAGCCCTCCTCCTGGGCCGGGGCCGCTTCGTCATCGGCCATGAGCGGGAACATGTCCTCGCGGTACTTCTGCCAGTGCCCGGAGGTCTTGAACAGATCGACGCGCGCGATGTGGGGCGTCACTACCGGCTGATAGCCGCGCTCGCGCTGCTGCTGCTTGAGGAACTCCTCGAGCAGCGAGCGGACGGTTGCCCCCTTGGGGGTCCATAGCGGCAACCCCGGTCCAACGGCGTCGCTGAAGGCAAACAGGTCCAGTTCCTTGCCCAGCCGGCGGTGGTCGCGCTTGAGGGCTTCTTGCTTGCGGCGCTGGTACTCGGCCAGCTGCTCGGGGGTTTCCCAAGCCGTACCGTAGATGCGCTGGAGCTGCTCGCGGTTGGCATCGCCGCGCCAGTAAGCCCCCGCGACGCTCTCTAAGGCGATCGCTTTGGGGTCGAGCTCGCCGGTGTGGGCCACGTGCGGCCCGGCACACAGGTCCCACCAGCGGTCGCCGAGGTGGTAGATCGAGATGGGGGCCTGCTCGATATCATCCAAAATCTCGAGCTTGTAGGGCTCGCCCAGGGCCTGAATGCGGCGCTTGGCTTCCTCGCGATCAACCTCCTCGCGCGTTAGCGGCAGCTGCTGCTTGATGATGTGGGCCATGCGCTTTTGGATGGCCTTGAGGTCGCTGTCGGTGAACGGCTCGGGGCGGTCGAAGTCGTAGTAAAAGCCGTACTCGGTCCAGGGGCCGATGGTGACCTGCGCCTCCGGATACAGCTCCTGCACGGCCATGGCCATCACGTGCGAGGCCGTGTGGCGGATGCGCTTGAGGCGCTCCGAGTCGCTAGTTCGCGGCAGCTCGACCGTTTGCGAGCTGTTGGAGGCAGCGGATTCAGAGGTCACCATAATGGGCTGCTCGCGCGGCGATCGGCACTCAATCGGGGCCTGTGGCCCCTTAATCCAGATAGTAGCTTAGCAGCTTGGGGCCGAGGCGGATGGGCTGCCCCGAGCGCGCGCCATCGCACCGGCAGACGGTGGCAGGATGTTAAAATTTTTAAACAAATTAAGAAGTCGCTCGGCCGCTGCCACGCCTGATAGGTTGGAAGCGGAGAGCGGCAATCGCGCAGCCAACTCGCGGGGAGACACCATGGATTGGTTCCATTTGCTCTACATCCTGGCCTTTAGCATCATTGCGTTCGTCGCGATTGGCAATTTGATCCGCAACCTGGTGAGCGTGGCGCAAGGGGCCCGCCCGAGCGGCCAGTTTGGCGGCACGTCGCAGTCGCGCCGGCAGCGATCGCCCGCCCATCCGGAATTGCTAGACGAGCGCGGCAAGCCCATCAACGAGCCGCTGTTGGTGATGCGCTCGGTTGACACTGATGACGCGCGCGAGCAGCTCGACACCCTCTACCAGGACTCGCCCCCTCCCGATAGCGACAGCGAGACCGAGCGCTAGGATCGCCCTAGCTGCTGACGGATTGCTGCTGGATGGCGATGCCGCGCTGCGCTAGGGTTTCCCGGAAGCGCGCCAGCGGTAGGGCGCGCTCGATGGGCCAGACCCCCGGCTGTGCGAGTTCGCCTTGCAACATTAGCTGTACCAGGCTCCCCGCGCCGGCGCCTGCCGCTGCCGCCGTATCGCTGTGGACCACCCTCAGATCCGCCCGAGCAGGCGCCCCCGCACGCTCGCCACTGACTTGGGCGCGCATGGCAAGCCCAATCCCACTCCAGCGCTCGCTCCAGCGCGCCATGCGCAGCGAGACGCGCGAGAGAAACTCAATGCCGGCGGCATTCTGCAGCCAGGGGTTGGGCCAGTGCGCGATCGCCCAGCTGAGGTGGTTGAAACAGTCGGGCACGGAGCCAAACTTGGTGGTGACGGTGCGCACCGGGAACGAGTGGGCGAAGGTATAGGTCTCGGCAACGTCGAACCAATACGTCCTGCCCCGGCCGTAAGGCTGCGGGAATGCCACGGTTTCGCGCTCGCTGTAGGGAGCAACGCGCTGCCACTGGCCCCCAATCCAGGCCCAGAACGGTTCCTGCAACCCCAGAAAGGTGGTGCGCATCACCGTCATGCCCGCTCCGCCCGAGCCGGCTACTAGGTAGTACATGCGAATGGCCTCGGGCCGATCCAGGGCAGCCACCCCCTGGCAGGCCATGGCATTAGAGATGCCGGGGAAGGCCCCGGCATTGAGGATCGCCGTGACGCCTGCTTGGCGCGCGCGCTCGTGGTAAGCGCTCGCGCACTGGACGAACGAGCGGTGGTCGCTGACATCCACGTACGGCACGCCCGCTTCAATGCAAGCCTGCAGGACGCGGCCGTCGCAGCGGTGGAACGGACCGGCGGTATGAACGACCCCATCGCTGCCGGCTACGGCACGCCGAAGCGCCGCGCCATCGGCCAACTCCAGCGGCAAAAAGCGCGATCGCGGCAGCAGCGGCCCGCGTTGCTGGCGGCCCGTGACCGTGACTTGGGCCTCGGTATGAGCGAGCAAATCGCGGGCGATACAGCCACCGATTCGGCCTTGGCCGCCAATGACCAGGATGCGCTCGGGCATGCCGCTCGCTGCCTAGCTGCCCGACCACGCTATCGCGCCGCGCGCACTAGCATGGGGGCACGCGAGCGCGCCGGCTAGCATGCGCGATTGGCCTTGGGCAGTTCCGCCAGCGTGGCTGGCCCAGCGATTGGGCGAGGTGGGGATCGCCGACTGCCGCTTCGATCTCAGCGATCCTGGCGCCGGCCGCCGGCAGTACGAGCGCGGCCACATCCCCGGTGCCTACCACTTTGACCTGGAGCGCGATCTCTCGGCCCCCACCGGGCCCGCTAGCGGACGCCACCCCCTACCAGACCCCGAGCAACTCGCCGACGCATTGGCGCGCGCTGGCATCGAGCGCGGCCGGAGCTGGGTGGTGGCCTACGATGACAGCCACCTCGCCTTTGCGGCCCGCTTTTGGTGGCTGCTGCGCTATCTGGGCCACGAGCAGGTAGCGCTGCTGGATGGGGGCTTCTCGGCCTGGCAGGCCGGCGGCTATCCCATCGAGCGCCGCATCCCGGCCGCACGCTCGGGCCGCTTCGACGCGCAACCGCGGCCCGAGCTAATTGCCCATGGGGAGCGGGTGCGCGCGTGCCAGCACCAGGCCGGGGTCGCCCTCATCGACTCGCGCGATGGTGCGCGCTATCGGGGCGAGCGCGAGCCGCTCGATCCCGCGGCCGGGCACATCCCCGGTGCCATCAACCTGCCCTGGCAGCACGCGACTGACGCGCAAGGCCACCTGCGGCCGGCGAGCGAGCACCGCCAGCGCTGGCAGGGGCACACCGGCGCCACCGAAACCATCGTCTATTGCGGTTCGGGCGTCACGGCCTGCGCCAACTTGCTCTCGCTGGCGATGGCCGGCGTAACTGACGCCCGGCTCTATCCGGGGGGCTGGAGCGAGTGGTGCGCCCGCTCGGGCGTGATCGCCACAGGCAGCGAGTAACGGCGCCGCCCCTGGGCCAGGAGCAGCTGGCCTTATAAAGGCAGCTGATACCAATCCCTTGGGACGATTAGTTATCGATGTTAAGATGGAGGATTCCCCGCTCGCGCGGTGCTGGTTATAACAATGGCTACAGCTTATTCCTATGGTCTGTGCGCTCGATCGGCTAACGATCTTTGTCGATGGCAACAACATGTTCTACGCCCAGCAAAAAAATGGCTGGTTTTTCGACCCGCGCTTGGTGCTGGATCATTTCCGCAACGGCCCTGACATCCGCTTCGTCAATGCCTTTTGGTACACCGGACTCAAAGACGCCCAAGACCAGCGCGGCTTTCGCGATGCCCTAATTAGCCTGGGCTATACCGTCCGAACCAAAATTCTCAAAGCCTACTACGACGATCGCTCCGGGCACTACTCGCAAAAAGCCAACCTGGATATTGAAATTGCCATCGACATGTTCAATACCGTCGATCAGTACAATCGCGTGGTGCTTTTGAGCGGCGATGGCGATTTCGAGCGTGCGATCGAGCTACTGCGCTCCAAAAACACTCACATCACGGTTGTCTCGACTGAGGGCATGATTGCGCGCGAGCTGCGCAACGCCGCCGATCGCTACATCGATCTCAACGACATCCGCGCCTGCATCGAAAAAGCCGAGTAGCCCGCGATCATTTAGTCTGGAAAGCAGAAGGAGCCGCCCGCTGCCAGGGGATGGGCCATGAGCACGCAACCCGATCACATCACCATTTTCGATACCACGTTGCGCGATGGCGAGCAGTCGCCGGGCGCCACCCTAAGCGCCGACGACAAGCTGGCGATCGCCCGGCAGCTGTCGCGGTTGGGGGTCGATGTGCTGGAGGCTGGCTTCCCCTATTCCAGCCAGGGGGACTGCCAGGCCGTGCGCCAAATTGCCGAAACGGTGGGCCAAGCGGATGGTCCCACCATCTGTGGGTTGGCGCGGGCCAAAAAGGCCGACATTCAAACGGCGGCCGAAGCGCTCGCGCCCGCATCGCGCGCCCGCATCCACGTGTTTTTGTCCACCTCGGCCATCCACCTGCAGTACCAGCTACAAAAAAACCAAGCCGAGGTTCTGGCGCTGGCTGAGGAAATGGTGGGCTACGCCCGCTCGTTGGTGGGTGACATCGAGTTCTCGCCCATGGATGCCAGCCGCACGGATCCGGCGTTTTTATATCAGGTAATCGAGCGGGCCATCGCCGCTGGGGCCACCACCATCAACATCCCCGATACCGTAGGCTACGACACGCCGCACCACATCAGCGCGCTCATCGGCGGCATCCGAGACAACGTACCCAACATCGACCAAGCCATTCTCTCCATCCACACCCAAAACGATCTGGGCTTGGCAACGGCCAACGCGCTAGCGGCGGTGGAGAACGGCGCCCGCCAGATCGAGTGCACCATCAACGGCATCGGCGAGCGCGCGGGCAACGCGGCCCTAGAAGAAATCGTCATGGCGCTGCACGTGCGGCGCCCGTACTTCAACGCCTATCTGGGACGCCCGCCTGAGAGCGAGGCGCCCCTAACCGGCATCAACACCCAGGAGATCTACAAAACCTCGCGCCTGGTCTCGAACCTGACCGGGCTAATGGTCCAGCCCAACAAGGCCATCGTGGGCAGCAATGCCTTTGCCCACGAATCGGGCATCCACCAAGACGGCGTCCTCAAAAACCGCCAAACTTACGAAATCATGGATGCCAACGACATTGGCTGGAGCAACAACCAGATCGTGCTGGGCAAGCACTCGGGGCGCAATGCCTTTCGCGCCCGCTTGGCCGAGCTGGGCTTCGAGTTGGGCGAGGCCGAGCTAAGCAAAGCCTTTTTGCGCTTCAAAGAACTGGCCGATAGCAAAAAAGCCATCACCGATTGGGACATTGAGGCCATTGTCAACGACGAGATCCAGCAAGCGCCGGCCCTATACCGCCTATCGCTGGTGCAGATCTCCTGCGGCGATAGCGCTTGCCCCACCGCCACCGTCACGCTCCACACCCCCGAAGGCGAGCAGCGCACGGATGCTGCCATCGGCACGGGGCCGGTCGATGCTGTCTACAAGGCCATCAACCGCCTGGTCAACGTGCCCAACGAGCTGATCGAGTACTCGGTCAACTCGGTGACCGCTGGCCTCGATGCCATTGGCGAGGTCACCATCCGCTTGCGGCACGCGGAGCGGATTTATTCGGGCCACGCCGCCAATACCGATGTCATCGTGGCCTCGGCCCACGCCTACGTCAACGCGCTCAACCGCCTCTCCCACGCCCAGAGCAAGCCGGCGGCCTCGCAACAGGCCGTGACCCAGCAATAGCCTCAGGCATCGGCGGGGCCCACGGCTGCGATCGCCGCCTCCAGCGCCAGCAAGACGTGCGTCCAGTGCGTGCCGCCTTGGCAGAAGGCAATGTAGGGCTCGCGCAGGGGGCCATCCGCCGACAGCTCGGCCGTGCTGCCCTCAACGAAGGTACCGCCGGCCATGACCAACTCGCTGTCGTAGCCGGGCATGGGGGCCGGCACCGGCTCCAGGTGCGCGTCCACCGGCGAGTGCTGCTGCAGGGCGCGGCAAAACGCCACCAATTTATCGCGCGAGCCCAGCCGGATGGCTTGGATGACATCGCGCTGGGGATCCGCAGGGCCGGGATTAACGGCATACCCCAGGCGGTGGAAAGCCCGCGCCATAGCGTGGTTGCCCTTGAGGGCTTCGCCCACTACCTGGGGCGCCAGGAACAGCCCTTGGAACAGCAACCGGTTGGGAGCGAGCGTGGCGCCGCCGGCGCTGCCAATGCCGGGCGCGGTCAGCCGGCAGGCGGCTGCCTCCACCAGATCGGCCCGGCCGGCCACGTAGCCGCCGGCGGGAGCCAGCGTGCCGCCCGGGTTTTTGATCAGCGAGCCCGCGATGAGGTCGGCGCCTACCTGAGGCGGTTCCTGCGCTTGGGCGAACTCGCCGTAGCAATTGTCGACCAGGCAGATCGCCTCCGGGTTCTGGCGCTTGACGCGCGCGACAATGCCCTCAATGTCGGCAATGGATAGGCTCTCGCGCCAGGCGTAGCCGCAGGAGCGCTGGATCAGGACTAGGCGCGTGTTGGCGCCCACAGCCTCCTCGAGCGCCGCCCAGTCGAGGCGCTGGCCTTCTGTTAGCGGCAGCTCCCGGTAGCCGACGCCGAACTCACGCAGCGATCCCTGCCCGCGCCCGCGCAGGCCGATGACTTCCTCCAGCGTGTCGTAGGGGGAACCCGCAACGGCCAGGATCTCGTCTCCCGGGCGCAGGACGCCAAACAGCGCGCAGGTAATCGCGTGGGTCCCCGAGACAAAGTGGCCGCGCACGAGAGCTGCCTCAGCCCCCACCACGCGGGCAAAGATGCCATCGAGGGTCTCGCGCCCCAGATCGTCGTGTCCGTAGCCGGTGCTGCCGGCAAAGTGCCGGCTGCCCAGCCGGTAGGCCCGAAAGGCTTCCAGGACTTTGGCAAGATTGTATTTGACTTGGGCGTCAATTTCGCCGAAGATCGGGACGAGTTCGGTCTCGACTTGCGATAGCAGCTGCCAACGGTCCATAGGCCACCCAAGCGCGCGCTTGCCAGCGTACGTTTCCCCTTAGAGGGGAACGCCAACGCTCGAGTTCGAATTCTGCCGCACCGCTTGAGATAATTGCATGACGAGCGCATCAACTTCTCCCGCTCCGCCCCGAAAACTGCTCTGGTCGGTCGTTTTCTACCTGGGCGCCATCCACGCCCTGGCGCTGCTCGCGCTGTGGCCGGCCACTTTTAGCTGGCCCGCCGTGGGTGTGGCGCTGCTGCTGCACTGGATAACCGGCGGATTGGGAGTAACGCTAGGCTTTCACCGCCTGGTCAGCCATCGCAGCTTTACAGTGCCCAAGTGGCTGGAGTACTTGCTGGTTACCTGCGGCACGCTCTCGGCCCAAGGTGGGGTCATCAATTGGGTAGGGCTGCACCGCATGCACCACCGCTACTCCGACACCGAGCCCGACCCCCACAATGCCAACGCTGGCTTTGGGTGGAGCCACATGGGTTGGATGCTCTACGACATTCCGGCCAACCACGCCGTGTACCGCTACACCAAAGACATCGCCGGCGATCCGGTGTATCGCTTTCTACAAAGGAACTTTATTTCGCTGCAGGTCGTTTTGGGCGGACTGCTCTACCTGTTGGGGGGTTGGCCCTTTGTCGTCTGGGGCGTCTTCGTTCGCCTAGTGGCCGTATTCCATTGCACGTGGTTCGTCAACAGCGCCACGCACGCCTTCGGCTACCGCAACTTTGACTGCGACGATCTGTCCAAAAACTGTTGGTGGGTGGCCTTGGTAACCTACGGCGAGGGCTGGCACAACAACCATCACGCCTATCCCTACTCGGCCCGCCATGGCTTGCGCTGGTGGGAGATCGACCTCACCTGGGGGATGGTTCGGGTCCTGCAGGCCCTGGGCCTAGCACGCCACATCAAGCTGCCCCCGGCCAGCGCTAAGGCCGGTACGCCCAACCCATCGCAATAGCGAGCAACAAGGCGCTGGCGATCGCAGCGCCAGCGGGATCCAAACCGCCAGCAGCACCAGCGCGATCGCCGCTATAAGGGGCCACCCCCAAAAGCGCGCGCCCGGCGTTCCCCGCCAGCGCCAAACGCGCCGGGCGGGGTAGCTGCTGGGCTGCTCGATGGCCGGCCGCCCGGCCACGGGGGTAAAAATCTGCTGGCAGCGATCACAGCCCAGCGCCTCGGTGAGGGCAATGCGCCGCAGTTGTCCGCCGCGGCGGCAAGGGCAAGGATAGACGGCGTCCAGATCCAGGGGCCGAGCTTGCCGGGAAGGCACAGCAGGCGCTCGCGATGGGCGATGGAGAAAACGTCAGACAGCCCCAGCGCGCGAGCCAGCGGGGCTGCCTGATGCGATCAAGTGGCTAAAAGCGGGTAACGCGATTCGAACGCGCGACATTCACCTTGGCAAGGTGACGCTCTACCGCTGAGCTATACCCGCCCGTTTGCGCTACTTAATGTGTCACAGCCATTGGGGCGCTGTCAATGCGCTTGCGAGCGCTCTGGGTCCTCCGAGACCGGCAGCACGGGGGAGGTACCGTCCGGGGCGAGCTCGTGATCGGCCGCTGGCGGCACTTGCCGCATGAGGTTGGCCATCTCGAGCGCGTTCATGGCGTAGTCCCAACCCTGGTTGGTTTTGACGCCCGCCCGCTCGAGCGCCTGCTGCATGGTCTCGGCAGTGACGATGCCATAGATTGCCGGTACGCCGCTCTGGAAGCCCGCCGCGGCAATGCCTTTGGCCGCCTCGCTGGCAACGTAATCAAAATGCGGCGTCTCGCCGCGAATGAGCGCCCCCAGGCAGATGATGGCGTCGTAGCGCCGCGACGAAGCCAGCCGCCGCGCCACCAGCGGGATTTCAAAGCTGCCCGGCACCCAGGCGTAGTCGATCTGGTCGCCTTCGGGGCTGGTATCGAGGCCGTGGCGCTTGAGGCAGTCCTGGCAGCCGGCCAGCAGCTTGCCCGTCACCAGATCGTTAAAGCGGCCGATAACGACCGCCAGCCGCAGCGAGCCCGGATCGGGGGCAAGATGGCCTTCAAAAACTGCCATGCGGGCCGCTCAGACCACAAAGAAGTTCAACACGCCCACCAGTAGGACCAGCGCCACCCAAATGCTGGACCCCACGTAGAGAATGGGTTGGGCGTTGTTGCCCCCGGCCAAAACCACCGGCGCCCCAATGACCAAGGCGAATGACAGCACGACCAACGCCGTTAGCGCGAGTTGAAATAGGATGAGCATCAGCTTCGTTCTCCCAACGCAGCCTTGCACGATGGCAGAAAACGCCCGCACGGAGCGCTTCTCCGTGGCAGCTAACCTATCAGATCCCGCCGGCAGCCTGGTGTAAGGAATTATTAACTGGCCCGGCGGCGGTGCGCTGCTGCGATTGCCTTTATTTATTTTTATAACATGGCCCGCACGCCCGAACGCCTGAGCGCGGCCGAGGCGGGGTTGCCAGGATGGCGAGCGCGCCTGCCTGCGGCCCTGCGACAGCTGCTGGACGATGCCGCCCGAGCGGCCGGCGAGCGCGGCTGGTGCCTGTACGCCGTGGGGGGTGCCGTCCGGGACTGGCTGCTGGCGCCACCGCAGGTGCCGCTGGGCGGGCAGGAGCTGGATCTGGTGGCCGACGGCTGCGATCGCGCGGCTGAGGCCGGGGCCGGCCTGGCAATCGCGCGCGCGCTACACGTGCAGTACCCGGAAGCTCGGCTGCAGCTGCACCAAGCCTTCCAAACCGCAGCCCTGCACTGGCACGCGCACCCGGCGCTGGGCTCGCTCGAGCTCGATGTGGCTACGGCGCGGCGCGAAGTCTACCTCCACCCGGCGGCCAATCCCGAGGTGGAACCCAGCGCTATCGGGGAGGACCTGGCCCGGCGCGATTTCAGCATCAACGCCTTGGCCCTGGGCCTCAACGGCCCCAATGCCGACGTGCTGCTGGATCGCTTCGGCGGGCTGGCCGACCTGCAGGTCGGCCGCATCCGCATCCTGCACGCCGATAGTTTCACCGACGATCCCACCCGGATCTATCGGGCCGTCAAATACGCCACGCGGCTGAGCTTCGAACTCGCCCCCGAGACGGCAGCAGCCGCCCGCCGCGCTACCGCCAGCGGCACCTACGAGCGCTACCGCAGCGGTCGCGCCCCAGCCCTGCAAGCGCGGCTCGGGGCCGAGCTGCAAGCGATCGCGCAAGCCCCTCACTGGCAGCCTGCGCTGCGGCAGCTGGCGCAGCTGGACGCTCTACGCTGCCTCCACCCCCAACTGAGCTTGGATGCGGGCCAGTGGCGACAGCTGCACCGCCTGGCGCGCTGGTTGCCGCGCTGGGATCCCCAGGGCCAGTGGGCGCACGGGCAGCTGCGCCTGGAGGCCCTACTGGCTGGACTGCCACCCCGCGATCGCCCGCGGGTGGCGGCCGAGCTGGCGCTACCCGGCAAAAGCCGGCAGCGTCTAGCGCAGCTCCAGGACGCCTGGCAGCAGATCCGGGCGGGGTTGCGCGCCTACCAGGCGCGCCCCGAACGCGATCGCCGGGCCCTAGCCGACCGGCGGCAGGCCGAGCGCGGCGCCCTCTTGCACTACCAGGGCCAGTACGAGCCCCAACCGCCGTCCGCGCTGCGCCGTGCCTGCGAGCGGCTGGAGCAGTACGGCTACCTGCCCAGCGAAGCCGAGGCTTTACTGTGCCTGTACGGGGCGCCGCTGCTGCTGCTGGTAGGCGTGCGGCTGCCGCCCGCCCAGCGGCGCGCCGTGTGGTGCTACCGGCAGTATTGGTCGCGGGTGGAATCGCCGCTGAGCGGCCGCGACCTCAAGGCGCTGGGCTACGCGCCCGGTCCCCAGTTCGCGCAGCTGCTGGGGGCGGCGCGGGCGGCTTGCCTAGACGGGGTTATTGGGGACGCTCCCACCGAGACGGAGATCCGCAACCAGGCGATCGCCTACCTACAAGCCTGCAGCCCCCACGGCTAGCTGCCCTAGCCCCTTCCGTTAGGATTAAAAGCAAGATATAATTTGTTACGAAATGTTTATCGGTGCGGTTGGGAGTCGGCCATGCAAAACCCTACCCTACACGCCTTTTTCGTCGGTCGGGCCCTGGCTGAAGTCTTGGGTGAGAAAGCAGAGACGGGCTTAACCGAAGTTTTGAGCGAGCTGGGCAAATTCGATGCCGAGCAGCGCGAGCGGATTCGGCAGTTCAGCGAGGAAGTCGTGGCGCGCGCAGAGCGGGAGGCCAACACGCACGCCGGCACTGGCCCGGCTCCGACGGCTGCGACCCCCTCAAACCCCAGCGCGAGCGACAATCCAGAGGACTTGCAGGCCACTATTGACGAGCTCCGCGCCTCCATTGCCAGCGTCCGGACCGAGCTCAACCACTACAACAACCACCAATCGGCCTAAAGCGCTCCCGGCGCTGCTAATCTGACCGGCAGCTCGGGCCCATTTCGTTAGGAATTAGCGTGTCTGTCGCGTCTCAGGACTCCAAACGCTCGCTCAAATACGCCTTCCGCCCCATTGCCTGGCACCCCGCGCGCCGGTGGGCCAAGTCTCCCCAATACCGGTGGAACCGCGAGAACTATTCGCCCGCACGGCGGCGCTTGGACATTTGGCATTTTGCCGCGCGCTTGTTGCTGCGGTTGTGGCTGGACGGCCAGCGCTGGAGCTATCTGGGTGGCTACAGCGAGGCCAAGCGGCAGGCCCGCCGCCAGGCGCTAGCGGTCTGGATCCGCGACAGCCTGCTCGCGCTGGGCCCAACCTTCATCAAGCTGGGCCAACTGTTTTCCACCCGCGGCGACCTACTTCCCACCGAGTACGTCACGGAGCTCTCCAAGCTCCAGGACCGGGTGCCCGCCTTCGACTACGAGCAGGCCGCTGCCATTATCGAGGCGGATTTGGGCAAGCCGGTGGGCGAGCTCTTTGCCAGCTTCGAGCCCACGCCCATGGCCTCGGCCAGCCTGGGGCAAGTGCACAAAGCCCAGCTCCACAACGGCGAGGAGGTCGCGGTCAAAGTGCAGCGACCGGGCCTCAAGCGGCTGTTTAGCATCGATCTGGCCATTTTGGAGCAGGTGGCCCGCTACGTTCACAACCACCCGCAGTGGGGGCGCGGGCGCGATTGGCTGGGCGTCTACCACGAGTGCTGCCGCATCCTGTGGCAGGAGGCGGACTATCTCAACGAAGGCCGCAATGCCGATACCTTCCGCCGCCACTTTCGCGGCGATGCGCGCGTGCGCGTACCTCGGGTCTGCTGGCGCTACACCTCGCTGCGGGTGCTGACGCTGGAGTACGTGCCCGGGATCAAAATCAGCCACCACCAGGCCCTGGACGCGGCCGGGCTGGATCGCAAGCGCCTGGCCCGCTGGGGCGCCGAGACCTACCTGGAACAGCTGCTCAACAACGGCTTTTTCCACGCCGATCCCCACCCCGGCAACCTGGCCGCGAGCCCGCAAGGGGAGCTGATCTTCTACGACTTCGGCATGATGGGGCGGATCGAGAGCGACGTCCGCGCTGGGCTGATGGAGACCCTGTTCGGCATTAGCGAGCGCAACGCCGAGCGGGTGATGCAGTCGCTGATCGAGCTGGGCGCGCTGGCCCCAAGCGAGGACATGGGCCCCGTGCGGCGCTCGATCCAGTACATGCTGGATCATTTTATGGACCAGCCCTTCGAGGCGCAATCCGTAAGCGAAATTGGCGACGACCTCTACGAGATCGCCTACGACCAACCCTTTCGCTTTCCGGCCACCTTCACCTTCGTCATGCGGGCCTTTTCCACCCTAGAGGGGGTAGGCAAGGGCCTGGATCCCGACTTTGACATAATGGAGGTCGCCCAACCCTTTGCGTCCGATCTGATGGCACGCCGATCCAGCAGCGGCAACACGGTTTTTGACGAGCTTGGGCGCCAGGCCGCCCAAGCTAGCAACACGGCGCTGGGCCTACCGCGGCGCCTGGACGAGACCATCGACAAGCTCGAGCGCGGCGACCTGCGCGTGCGGGTGCGCTCGATCGAATCCGATCGCATCCTGCGCCGCCTCAGCGGCATCCAGCAGGGAACCAACTACACGCTGATTGCCAGTACCCTGACGCTCTCGGCGACGATCTTGCTGGTCAACGGCTACGCCATTTTGGCTGGGGTCGTGGTTGTGGGGGCCGCTGGCGCCGGATTTGCTTTTTGGCGGCTGGTGCGGCGTCTGGATCGCATGGACCGCATGTCCTAGCCCATGCAACCCAGCTTTGCCGGTGCCAGCGACTGCGGCCGGGTGCGCGCCAGCAACCAGGACCGCTACTGCAGCGACCCGCAAGGGCGCTTTTTCCTGGTGGCCGACGGCATGGGCGGCCACGCCGGGGGCGAGCGCGCCAGCGAGCTCGCCATTGCCACGGTGCGCGATTGCCTCGCCCAGGACTGGGACACCGCTACCGACCCGGGCGCGCTGCTGGTCGAGGCCATCGCGGCGGCCAACACCGCCATCACCACCGAGCAGGGCCAACACCCGGAGCGCTCGCAGATGGGCACCACTCTGGTAGCGCTGGCCCTGCGCGAGGAGCAGGCATGGTGCGCTCACGTGGGCGATTCGCGCCTCTATCGGCTGCGCGCTAGCGAGCTAGTCCAGCTCACCGCCGACCACAACTGGGCAGCCCAGGCCGTGCGCGCCGGGGAGCTCTCCCCCGAGCAGGCCCGCAGCCACCCTTACCGCAACCTGCTGGTGCAGTGCCTGGGGCAGACTCCGCCGCCAACGCCCGAGGTTGCACCACTGGCGGTGCAGGCCGGCGATCGCTGGCTGCTGTGCAGCGACGGCCTCAACGGCGAGCTCACCGATGCCGAGATTCGCGACAGCTGGCAGGCCAGCGACAGCTGCCAGGCCGCCGTCGAGGTCCTAATTGCTGCGGCCAAGGCGCGCGGCGGCTCGGACAACATTACCGCCGTGGCGGTCGCGGCGCCGTCCTAGACGGCAGCTTGCCCGATCCAGCGGACCGCCTCACCCAAATCGGCGGCGACGGCATCGGGGGCGCTGGGGTGCTGGTAGCGGCCCGCCAGGACCGAGTCCCCATAGCCGGTGCGCACCAGAATCCCAGTGGCGCCGGCGTTATGGGCCAAATCGATGTCGGTGGCTTTATCGCCGACGACAAAGCTGCGCCCCAGGTCCAGATCATGGGCCCAGGCCGCAGCCACCAGCATGCCCGTGTTGGGCTTGCGCCACGCGCTCCAGCGGGCAAATTCTGGGACGCAGCCGCCGGCAGTGGGCGGCAGGTCCAGGCAGTAGTAGATGGCATCGAGCCAGGCTCGGGCCTGGGCGTGCAGGCAGCGGCTGAGCCGGCGGTGCAGGGCCTCGACGTGAGCGCAGCTGTAGTAGCCGCGGGCCGGGCCGGACTGGTTGGAGACCAGGCAGCAGAACCACTGCTGCTGGTTGAGCTGGCGCAGCGCCTGCGCCGCACCGGGAATGAGTTCTAAGTCCGCGACCTGGTGCAGGTAGCCGGCCTCGCGGTTGAGCACACCGTCGCGATCGAGAAAGACGGCCGCCCTAGCCACCCCACACTGCCTCCAGCACTGTCTCGGGTGCAATGTCGGCGATGTTGCCGGTGGGCGAGGCGATGCCCACGCAGCGATCGCGCTCGGGGGGCAGGAGCTTGTCGGGGTCAGTGGGGCCGAACAAAGCAATGGTGTAGGTACCGGTAGCCACGGCCAGGTGCATGGGGGCGCTATCAGTACACAGCAGCAAGCTACTGCCGCCGATGGTGGCGGCGAGCTTGCCCGCATCGGGCGGGGCGGTGGTTTTGAGCTCGGGGTCGGCTTGCTGCATGGCGGCCACCCAGTCGCGGTCCTCGGGGCCCTGCAGCAGCACGATGGGCAAATCGGGCTGCTTGTCGCGGATGTCGCGGACGATCGCCTGCCACTTCTGGGTGGGATAGGTTTTGTCGATGCCCTTATCGGCAGCCAGCCGGCTGCTGCCGCCGTGCAGCAGCACGTAGCGGCTGCCGGCAATGCCCAACCGCTGCTGCTCGCGCTCCACCCAGTCAATGTCGGGCTGAGGGAAACTTAGGCGCGGCGGCGGACAGGGCGCGGCAATGCCCAACCCCTGCAGCAGGTCGTGGTAGAGCTCGGCGGCGTACTGCTCGGGCTTGAGCGGGACCGGATCGGTCAGGAACCAGTCGGACTGGGTCTGATAGCCCACGCGGGTAGGAATGCCCGCCAACCACAGCAGCAGCCCCACGGTCCAGCGGCGGCCCAGCGCCAGGGCCGCTTCGTACTCGCGATCGCGCAGGGTGCCCAATAAATTAAGATAGTCTGCAGCTCCGTTGCGGGCTTTGAAATCAAACGTTAGCACGGAGTCGGCGTGCGGACAGACGCGGTAGGCGCCACGGGCGCGCGGTTCGACCAGAACGTCGACGATGGCCTGCGGGTACTGCTGCTTGAGCGTCTCCAGGGTGGGAAAAAACAGGATCTGGTCGCCAATGCCGCCGGGGACGAGGGCAAGGATCTGCATGGCGCGGGTCAGCTACGGGCACGACGGTAAGCGAGCGTAGCACGTTGGGCATCCGGACGAGCCGAGCATGCATTTACTGATTCCTGCGGCCGGTTTGGGCAGCCGCATGGGCGGCGATCGCAACAAGCTGCTGCTGAGGCTGTTGGATCGCCCCCTATTGGCTTGGACCCTGCTAGCCGTGCGCGAGGCCAGCACCATTCATTGGGTGGGGCTGATCGGCCAACCGGGGGACTTTGAGGCCTTTGAGGCCATTGCCAGCGAGGTGGGGCTGCCCCAGGCCATTCAATTCATCCGCGGCGGCGAGACGCGCCAGGACTCGGTCTACAACGGGCTGCAGGCGCTGCCGTCCCAGGCCGAGCGCGTGCTGATCCACGACGGGGCGCGCTGCCTAGTGACCTCCACGCTGCTGGATCGCTGCGGCGAGGCCCTGGATGGCTGCCAGGCCCTGATTGCGGCGGTCCCGGTCAAAGACACGGTCAAGATGGTGGATGGCGACGGCCGCATCGAGCAGACTCCGGATCGGCGCCGGATGTGGGCGGCCCAGACGCCACAAGGGTTTGAGGTGGCGCGGCTGCGGCAGTGCCACCACCAGGGCCGCGCCCGCGGCTGGCAGGTCACCGACGATGCCGCCCTGTTCGAGCGCTGCCAGCTCCCGGTCCGGACCATCCAGGGTGAGGAGACCAATCTCAAGGTCACCACGCAGGCGGATCTGGCCGTCGCCGAAGCGCTGCTGCGGCAGCAGTTGGTGCAGCCGGCGCAGCGGCGGCCCTCCTGAGGGCGGGCACGCCGGCGTGATCGCCGCCGTCACTATTGTGGGCGAAGCGCAACAGAGGCCATGGCACGGCGACCCAGGTGGCGGTGGTTGGGCGCAGCTCTGGCGCTGGGCTTGTTGGGGGCAGCCAGCGTCATTCCGCTGCAGTTGGCCCGGGCACGGCAGCAGCAGCCGCAGCCAGAGGCTGTGTTGGTACTAGGTGGAGGCGGCAGCGAGCGCATGCAGCGGGCGGCGCGGTTGTTGCGCCAGCGCCCGCAGCTCGAGGCCTGGATCTCGGCACCCAAGCAGACGTGGCCGGCCAACCGAGCTGCCTTTCGCCAGACAGGGGTGGCCCGCGATCGCCTGCACCCGGATTTTTGCCCCACCGACACGGTGACCAACTTCACCTGCCTGCTACAAAACGAGGCCTTCCAAGCGGCCGGGATCCAGCACCTGTACGTGGTGACCTCGGACTACCACATGCGACGCGCCCGCACCATCGCGGTGTTGGTGTTGGGCAGCCGCGGCATTGCCGTGACCCCGCTGGCGGTGCCCACCTCGCGATCGCCGGAGGACTGGCAGCGTGCAGCGCGGGATGCCCTCCGGTCGCTGCTGTGGCTGGCTACGGGCCGCACGGGTGCTGGCCTGGCGCAATGGCTGAGCACTCTTAAAACAGATAAAGAGATATTCTTGAAGACTATTCCTCTTTTGTTATTTTCGAGGTAATCTATAGCAATCACAACTTACACGTGAACGAACCCGTACTGGCGTAGCATCGAAAATTTAAAGATGTCATGCTCGATAAGTAGCCGGAATAGCACCTTGA
>PXQH01000027.1 GCA_003022125.1 Cyanobacteria bacterium QS_8_64_29
ACTCGTGCGTTCGATTGGGAAAATGCGAGTTGCAGCAAATATTGGATTGATAAACTTAACTTACAACTTCAAAAGGTACGTCTTTTGGGAATATACAGCTAATGCCTGACCCTGTCCATGAGTAATATGTCATACCAGTTTAAGACCGCCAAATTGTAATTTAATCCAATACTTGACCATCAATCGAGCTACCGAGAGGTAGCGTTTTTTGTTTCTCGAACTGGTATCTAGTTAATAAATAGAGGTCCCCTGCTGTTTCTCTTTCTGTGATTCTTGCTGGATGTCTCGAATGCGATCGAGTGCTTGCTGGAACTGCTTTTTTTCTTTCGCGCTCACCGAATCTGACTTATCAGATTTGCCTTGTCCCGATTGGGACTGCAAAATCGTACGGAACCGTTGCTTGCTCAAGCCACTAGCTTGAATGGCTGATGCCACTTTTTGGCGCGATTGTTGCTGAACCCCTTGCAAGCGCTCGATCGCGCTAGCAAGCTTTTTGAGGTCGCTTTCACTAACCTGCTGGGCAGCTTCAGGCTGGTTTTGTTGCTTGGCCTCCCCAGCCGGCGACTGCTGGGGCTGGGATCGCACCGGCCCAGCCAAGCCACTTGCCAGCAAGAGAGCCAATGCCGTACTGCCGGTTAAGCGTTTTAGGCTCAACATGGTCTTTCCTCCAGATAGTCCGCGCCTGGGCAACATCCCAACCGCGGTCGTTCGGCTTTGACGGTAGCGACCGAAGGTGAATGATTCGGGAAAAGCGCCCGGGGGAAGTCTTCCAGCCATTCCCGGCGCGCACTGCGGCTTTGCCAATTGGCCGACTGCAGCATTGCCCGCTTGGTCGGGGTAGAGCCTTACACTAAGGGAGGTTGAAGCTCAACAGAGGAACCGTGCGCAAAATCGTGATTGCCGGTAACTGGAAAATGCACAAAACGCAGGCCGAGTCGCTGGCGTTCGTGCAGGATTTAATGCCCGAGCTAGACAGCCAGGCCGAAGAGCGCGATATTGTGCTCTGCGCTCCTTATACGGCACTGGGCCCTCTGTCGCAAAAGCTCCAAGACAGCCGCGTACGACTAAGCGCCCAGAACGTGCACTGGGCGGACTCAGGCGCGTTTACCGGCGAAGTCTCAGGGGCCATGCTGGCCGAGATGGGCGTTACCCATGCGGTCGTCGGCCACAGCGAACGGCGCGAGCACTTCGGCGATACCGACGAAACGGTCAGCTGGCGGGCGCAGGCAGCCCAGCGGCACGGCTTAATTCCCATCGTTTGCATTGGTGAGAGCAAGCAGCAGCGCGATGCGGGCGAAACGGAGGCTGTCATTACCCGCCAGGTACGTGACAGTTTGGCGGGTCTGGATCTGAATCGCGCGATCGTGGCCTACGAACCCATCTGGGCAATCGGCACGGGCGAGACTTGCGATGCCACCGAGGCCAACCGCGCGATCGGCCAGATCCGCTCGCAGTTATCCAATCCCGAGGTCACCATCCAGTACGGCGGTTCTGTCAAACCCGACAATATCGATGCCATTATGGCTCAACCCCAAATTGATGGCGTGTTGGTCGGCGGTGCCAGTTTGGATCCGAGCAAGTTTGCTCGCATTGTGAATTACCGCTCGTCCTAACGAGGCTGGCTGCTCATGCCTGAGGGGGTCGAACGGCAGCATCTGACCTTGCGCGGGCGCCACTTTCGCTGGGGCACGCGCTCTTACATCATGGGCGTGCTCAACGTGACCCCCGATAGCTTTAGCGATGGCGGCGACTTTATTGCGCCCCAGGCAGCGCTGGCACAAGCCCAGCAACTGGAGGCTGCCGGTGCTGACTTCATCGATTTGGGCGGCGAGTCGACGCGTCCGGGCGCACCCCCTGTTACCGCTACAACGGAACGCGATCGCGTCTTGCCCGTCTTGCAAGCCGTAAGGGCTGCCGTTTCGGCCCCCATCTCCATTGATACGCGGCGTGCAGCCACCGCGCGCGCCGCCGTTGCGGCCGGTGCCGATTTGGTCAACGATGTCTCAGGCGGACGCTTTGACGCCGACATGCTGCCGACCGTCGCTCAACTGGGAGTGCCCATCGTGCTGACGCACAGCCGCGGCACGCCCGAAACCATGCAGCAGCTAACCGACTACGCCGATCCCGTTGGGGAGATTTATCGGGAGCTACAGGCGTGCCTCGAGCGGGCTACGCGTGCCGGCGTCCCCCACTCGCACCTCATTGCGGATCCGGGCATTGGCTTTGCCAAAGACGACGGGCAAAACCTTGCCCTGCTGCGCCATGCCAATGCCTTTGGCGCTCTCGGCGTTCCGCTGCTGGTAGGCGCCTCCCGCAAGGGCTTTATCGGCCGCCTGCTCGATCGCGGCGATCCCAAGGCCCGGGATTGGGGAACGGCAGCCGCTTGCTGCGCTGCGATTGCCGGATCCGCTGACATCCTGCGCGTTCACGAGGTCGCCTCCTTGCGCGATGTCTGTCGCGTTGCGGATGCAATCTGGCGGGCGGGCGAGTAGGGTAGGCGCTACTGCTAACGACGCTCGGGCAGGGGTTGCTTAAGTTTCGTTAAAGCCTTAAGATCTCCAACCAATAAGCTCTCATTTTCTTGGGCCATGTTCGCTCAGTTCGTCCGATTCCTCCGCGAGGAGCTTGGTATCTCCCAAAACGCAATCGAGCTAGCGCGACGCCATTGCACAGCCACGCCCAGCCAGCTGGCCATGGTGCTGTGGCAGTACGGGCTGATCGATCCGGAGCAGCTTGATCGGATCTTCGACTGGCTGGAGCGAGCCTAGCGGAGGGCCATGAACGGCGGCATCACAGTCGTTAGCGAAAACCGCCAAGCCCGCTTCCTCTACGAGATCCAAGAAACTTACGAAGCGGGCATTCAGCTCACCGGGACCGAGATCAAATCCGTGCGGGCTGGGCGAGCCAACTTGCGCGATGGCTACGCGATCATTCGCAACCGCGAAGTCTGGCTGCTCAACGTCCACATTGCCCCGTTCCAAGGCAGCGGCCAGTACTTCAACCACGAGCCGCGCCGGACGCGCAAGCTGCTGCTGCACCGCCGCGAGATCGACAAGCTATCCGGCAAGATCCAACAGAAAGGGTTCACGCTCGTGCCCGTCAAGCTGTATCTGGCCCGCGGCCTGGCTAAAGTTAGCCTGGGCTTAGCCAAAGGCAAGAAAAAATACGACAAGCGCGAGACCATCAAACAGCGCGAGGCCGAAAAGGAAATGCAGCGCGTGGTCAAGCGCTTTTAGCCATCCTGCGATCGCGGCTTGCCAGTGCCGGGCTGGGCGTAGCTCGCCACCAGCGCCACGAGCAGCCACCAGAGCGTATTGACCTGCGGGCGGTACCAGACCGTATCGACCAAGCCGTGGGCCAGCAGCCCGGCCATGCCCGCCAGCGCGGCCATCAACCACCATCTCTGCGGGTGCCAAGTGGCGCGCAAGCGCGCCAGCTGTTGCTGAGCTTGGGCACCGAGGGTTGCTAGCAACCACAGAAAAGCAAGCAGTCCGGCTGCCCCCATCTCGACCGCGTGCTCGAGGAACACGGAGTAGGCACTGAGGGCGTTGTAGTTGGGCCGCTGGTAGAGCGGATAGATCTGGTTGAAGCTTTCGTGGCCGGGCCCAATGCCAATCAGCGGCCGATCGCGGATCATCTCCAGCACGGCCGCCCAGACGTTGATGCGAAAGTTATTGCTGCTGTTCTCGCGCCAGGCAAAAATGCTAGCAACGCGGGTGCGCAGCGGCTCCACCGTGGCTACAGCGCCCAGGATCAAAGCTGCTAGGGCGGCAGTGGCTGCTGGTAGCAGCCACCGGCGCCAAAATGGCGATAGGGCGGCATTCCACCAGTAGCGCAGCAGTAGCAAAAAGACCGCGACCAACGCCAGCATGCCAATCCAGCCGCCACGGCTGTCGGTCAGATAAAGGCAGCTGGCATTCGCAACGGTCATGGTGGCAGCCAGGGCCTTGGGCAGCCAGCGCCGCCAAGCCCAAACGGCGGCGAGGCTCAGGGCCAGGGCCGGGAGCAGGTAGCTCGCCAGCAGGTTGGGGTTGCCCAGGAAACTATAAACGCGCGTCGTCCCGGCCAAGGTCGAGTCCGGATCCGTCCAAGTGGCCCGCGGATCGACCCCGAAAGACTGCTGCCGGATGCCGTACGCGCTAACCGCCAGCGAGACGTGCAGCACCAGCGCGATCGTCCGGTTGCGCCAGTGCGGGGCGCGCAAGATGCGAGCGGCCAGGGCAAAGAACAGCAGGTAGAGGGTTAGCGTTGCCCAGCCTTTCAAGGCCGCTTCGGGCACGGGGGAAAACGCCACCGCAATGGCGGCGACGCCCCAGTAGGCCAGCACCAGCAAGTGGATGGGCGTTAGCTGCGCGGGTTCATCGTCGGCGAGGGTTAGCAGCCCCCAGTACCCCCCGCAGGCGATGAGCAAGACGCCAATGAGCGAGGTGGAGACAAACGGACCGAGCGCTACCACTAAGCCGATGAGTAGCACGCCCAGCGGCTGGGCCCAGCGCAGCAGCCAGCTACCCTGGCGCCACGCTCTTGCTGCCCCAACAGGCCAGTGCAGAACGCTGGCCCCGCGCCAGCGCGCGAGCGGCGTTTGCGATAGGGTCAGTCGCTGCCAAACCGTGGGGACCATTCACTCGCCGGCAACGGCCGGATGCGTAAGCAGCGATATTAGCACGCGCGCCCCGCGCAGCTGGTTGGATAGCGGCAGGTGGCCTCGCGGTGCGCTCAGATCCCAAACAAACTCATCCGGGTAGCGCGTCCAGTTGCGGCCGCTTTTCCAGCCAATTTTGGGCCACAGCTTTTCCCAAGCTTGCCCCACCGAGAGCCAGATTTGGCGCTGGACGGAGTAGCCGAATTTTCCTTCTGAGTAGGCAAGCCAAAGCTCGTCGACGGTTTGCAGATCGGGGGTGGGGAAGTTGTTGACTTCGGTGAAGTAAAGCCACTGCCGCCCCACGGCGTCAGGGCCGGCGAGCTCGCAGAGCTTCTCGCGAGTGAGGCGATCGGCGCTTTGGTAGGCTTGCTGCGCCAGCGCTTGCTGGATGGGGCTGTAGTCAACGCCGCGCTGCGATCGCAGCGGAACCATGCCCTCGGGAAAGCGCTCGGCCAGAAACTGTTGCGCTGCCGGCATCTCAGCCTGATAGAGCGTCTGGTAGGCCTTGCCGGCTGCGGGGTTGGCGGTTGCATCGCACTCCTGTAGGAATGCCATGAGGGCATCCAGCCCGGGCTCACCCGCCTGGGCGAGCTGCGCGATCAGCTGCAGCTGCTTTTTGGGCGATGCCGTGGGAAGCTGGCGGCCGATCTCGGCAATATCGTCCGCGGAGGGCGATGCCAAGGGGGATTGGGGATCGCTCATAAGCAGGCAGCGGCAAGGGCGTCCAACGGCCAACGTAGGGGGTTGCACTGTTCGCCCGCAACCGAATGGCTCGCTGGCTGGCGTTAGGGGCTCGCGCGCGCGGCCAGAATGCGCTCGATGATGGCACTGCTGGAGCAATCCGAGTCGATCGCCATCAAAGCAATTTCGGCACCGCAAGCTTGCGCGGCCGGTGCTTCAGGCAGCTCGGCGAGGGTATAGTCGCCGCCTTTGGCATAAAACTCGGGCTGCAGCGCGCGCAGCAGCGCGCTGGCCGTCGTCTCGGCAAACACGACGACGCCATCGACGGCGCCCAGGGCCGCCAGCAGTTCGGCCCGCTCTGCCTCGCCCAAGATGGGGCGCTGCGGGTAGCCCGGTGGGGCGGGTTTGAGCTGGCGTACGGCTCCGTCGGTGTTGGTGCCGACCACCAGCGCCTGCCCCAACGAGCGGGCGGCCTGCAGGTAGCGCACGTGACCCGGATGGAGCAAGTCAAAGCAGCCGTTGGTTAGCACCAGCGGACGCCACTGCTGCGGGTTGGCCGCAATCTCCGCTTGTAGGGCTGGTAGCGCGTAAACGCCCATCTCAGCCCTCGCAGCGCGCGATCGCCTCGCCGGGACCGACCAGCGATACGTAGGGCTTCCCCTGCAAGTAACGCCGCGCGACTGCTTGCAGTGCCTCTGGGGTAACGGCAGCGACGGCTTGCTGGAGCTGCTGATCGAATGCGGCTCCCACCCCGAGCGCGTCGTACCACCCATAGAGCTGCGCCAGCTGCGCGTTGCTCTGCTTGCCCAGGGCGTACTGGCCCAGCAGCTGGCTCTGGGCAGCCGCCAGGGTGGACTCGCTAACAGGATGGCTGCAGGCCCGCTCGATCTCCTGCTGCAGCCCGGCCAGCGCCGTTGCGGCATTTTGGGGTGCCGTCCCCATGTAGGCGACAAAGGGCGCCGGATCCCAGCGCGTAGGGTAGAACGCCGACACCTCGTAGGCTAGGCCGCGCTTCTCGCGCAGCTCGACAAACAGGCGGCTGGAGAGGCCGTTGCCCAAATAACTGCTCAGCAGCTTCAAGGCCGGATAGTCCGCGTCCCGAACCGAGGGGGCCAGATAGCCCAGCATGACGAAGGCCTGCTGGCTTGCCTGCTCGGTGGCAGTCTGCCCGGATTGCGGCACCGGCGCGGGCAGCTGCGGGGTCGGCAGCGGCGCTTGCGGCGGCTGCCAATCGCCTAGCACTTCGTTGGCCGTGGCGATCGCGCCCTCGGCGTCGAGATTGCCAGCCAGGCTGAGGGTCACATTGTCGGGGCGGAAAAAGGTTTGGTGGTGGCGCTGCAAATCCGCGCGCGTCAGGGCTGCCACGCTGGCTTCGGTGCCCAGTACTGACACTCCATAGGGATGGTGCGGGTACAGGCCAGCCTGCAGGCCCTCCAGCGCGACGCTAGCCGGTTGCTCCCGAGCTTGCCGGAGGTCCTGCAGGGCGACGTTGCGCTCCAGCTCGATTTCAGCCTCGGGCAAGCTGGGCGCGCGCGCGATCTCGGCCAGCAGTCGCAATAAGGCCGCCCAATCGGCCGAGACGGCTTTAAAACTCAGCAGCAGGTAGTCGGGGGCAGCATCGGCTTCTAGCTCCGCGCCCATCGACTCGACGCGCTCGGCAATGGCAGCCGCCGACTGCCGCTCGCTGCCTTTGGTCAAAACGGCCGAGAGCAAATTGGCCGTGCCAGCGCGCTCCCGCGGCTCCCCGTGCGCGCCGGCATGCCGCACGAACAGGCAACCCGCCACAATGTCGGCCACCGGATTGGGCGCGACCAGCAATGCCATCCCATTGCCAAGAACCGTTCGCTGACAGGATGGCTGCGGCTGCGCGGTGCTGGCAGGCGCTTGCATGAGCGGCCCTTAGGCGTCCGGATCGGGTTTGACGAGCGTCACCGCGTAGCGATCAGGCGAGAGGTACTGCGCGGCCAGGCGCTGCAGGTCTTGGGGGCCAATTTGGCGCAACCGGTGCGGGTAGCTCGTTGCCTGCTCCAAGCGGGCGACCGTGCTGTAGTAGCCGTACAGCCCGGCGAGCTGACCGGGGGTCTCGGTGGAGAAGGCGTAATCGTTGCACAGCAAGCGCTGCGCGCGCGCGAGCTCGCCTGCCGCAACCGGGACCTGCTGCAGCTGCCGCAGGTGATCGCGCACGATGGCCTCAACAGCCTCAGCATGCTCGAGCGGCAGCAGCGTGCAGATGGCAATCAGGCTGGAGTCGCGCTGGAGCGAGAACTCGCAGCCGATATCCTGTACTAGCTGCTTTTGCTCGCGCAGCTCCTGAACCAAGCGCGACGAGCGCCCCTCGCCCAAAAGCGCTGACAGCACATCCAGGCCCACAGCATCGTCCAGGCAATCGGTGCCGGGGCCGCGCCAGCCCATGAGCAAGCGGGCTTGCTCGATGCGCGAGGAGCGAATTTGCTGGCGGCGGATGGTGGCAAGCGGCGGGTCAGGTTCGATGGCAACCGGCGGCGCCTCGCTGCGGGGCGCGAATGCGCTAAAGGCCGATTCGATCAGCGCGCGCGCTCGCTGCTGCTCGATACCGCCGACCAGGGCAACACTGACGTTTTCTGGCTGATAGTGCGCGCGGTGAAAGCGGCGCATGTCCTCGGGCGAGTGGGCTTGCAGCCGTTCGGCAGTGCCCAAAATCGGTCGGCCGTAGGGATGATGGGGGTAGAGGCTCTCGCACAGGGCCTGGAAGCCCCACCAGTCCGGATCGTCGTGGCAGCCATTGAGCTCCTCGAGCACGACATCCCGCTCGCAGTCGAATTCGCCTTCGGGAATGCGAGCGTGCAGCAGCAGCTCGGCAAGCTCGGGCAGGGTGCGCTCGATGTCGGTGGCTGCTGCGGTAATAAAGAAATGGGCGTAATCGTGGCTGGTGGCGGCATTGGCCGTCCCGCCCCGCTGCTCGATGGCGCGGTCGAAGGCCCCCGGCGCAATCCGCTCGGTGCCTTTAAAGATCATGTGCTCGAGGAAGTGCGCCATCCCCAACCATTGGGCAGGCTCGCGCCGGCTGCCCGCTTGCACCCAAACATCGGCAACCACCACCGGCGTTGCCGGTACGGGTTGGTGAATGGCGGTCAGCCCGCTCGGCCACTGCATGACGTTGGCGGGGCAGGCCGAATGGGCTTGCGCCTCGACTGGCAATGACGTTGCGCGCACCATGGACTCCCTCGGTTGCCCGATTTCCGCTTAGACTAGCATGCCGGTTGCCGATTTCGGCAGCACCGGCCGGTGGGTGCGCTCTTGTGGAGATCGAACGATAAGAATCTGCCGCGGCGCCGTTTTGCCTCAGTTCCTGACCTCATCACTTAGGTGGGTACCGGCAGTCCCCGCTTGAAGTTTCCGGCTGCATGCGGCGCATGTCCGGCCTACTGCCGCAGGTGAGCTGGTTCCCTCGTTGGATCAGGCGTAGATCAAGAACACTTTTGGCAGTCACCAACGCCGCAGCAGATTGCTACTTATCTATTATTCAGCTCAGCCGCGAGGCTGGCAAGATGCCAGACCGCCGTTACGGATACCAAAGGGCAGCGACGCGATCACCGAGGGCCTGCGCCTCACCCAGCTCGCCAGACTCCAGCGGCACCGTGACGTGGCCGAGCTTGCGACCGGGGCGCGATTGCTGCTTGCCGTACCAATGGACGCGCGCCTGGGGAACGGCGGCGAGTTGCGCCCGCTTTTCGCTGTAGGCATCTTGGGCGTACTCGTAGCCCAACAAATTGATCATGACAGCGCCGGGCCAGCGCAGCTGCGGCTGCCCCAGCGGCCAGTCGGCAATGGCGCGCAGCTGCAGCTCGAACTGGGAGCGATCACAGGCATCCAGGCTGTAGTGGCCGGAGTTGTGCGTGCGCGGCGCCACTTCATTGACCAGCAGCTCCCCGCTCGGTCGCAAAAAGAACTCGATGCCGAAGGTGCCAACAATTTGCAGCTGCCAGAGCAACGTCCGCGCCATGGCCTCGGCCTGCTCTCGGATGCCTTCAGAAACGGGGGCCGGCACGATGGCGCAGTGGCACACCTGGTCTTGCTGCTGCGTCTCCACCAGCGGAAAAACGGCGATTTCGCCGCTGAGGTTGCGGGCTGCCATGATGGCCAGCTCGCGCTCGTAGGGGACGTACTCCTCCAGTAGCATGGCGGGATGCCCCTGTTGGGCCCAGCTGGCCTCCAGAGCAGACCGGTCGGCAACGATGGTGGTGCCGTAACCGTCATAACCGTGGCGCCGAGCTTTCAAAACGGCCGGAAATCCCCAATCCGGCTCGCAATCGCCGCCCGCTGTCAGCGCCGCGAAGCGCGGCGTGGGCAACCCCAGCGCCTGCAGGCAGCAGCGCTGCCGGTATTTATCGAGCAGCGGCTCCAAACTCGCCAGGCTGGGCCGAAAGCAAGTGCCCTGCTGGGCCAGCGGCTGCAGCAGCGCCAGGTCGATAGACTCGTTCTCGAAGGTCAGCACGTCGCAGCGCTCGGCCAACCGGGCTGTCGCGGCTGCGTCGCTCAGCGGCACCAGGATGGCATCGCTGGCAGTTGCAACGGCCGGATCCGCCTCGCTGGCGGTCTGCACGATCGCTTCCAGCCCCAGTGGCTCGGCGGCGGCTGCCAGCATGCGGGCCAACTGCCCGCCGCCCAAGATGCCTACGCGCGCTACAGCCATGACCAGAATCCAGTACGCCGCTTGGGGCTTGTCTGTGGGAGATGCCGACGCTCGAGCATAGCAAAATTGCCGCCGGTCGGGACTGGCACGCTCGGCCAGCGGCGGGTACCTACAATTGGAGGCGCCCGGCGAAACAGGCGCGATGCCTTCCCCTCCCGCTCCGGAAGCCCCCCAGCGGCTCCATGTTGACGCAGGCGGCGATCGCCTCGATCGCTGGCTGGCGCGCGCGCGCCCGGATTTATCCCGGGCTTACTTGCAATCGCTGATTGCCTCAGGCTACGTTGCCCGCAACGGCAGGCGCTGCACGGCCAAGCAAGCGCGCTTGCAGCGCGGCGACTGGGTGCAGTTGGCGCTGCCCGCCGCCCCACCGCAAGCCCCGCCCCCCGAAGCTTGGCCCCTCGACGTTCTCTACGAGGACGCGTGCTTGCTGGCGCTCAACAAGCCCGCCGGTTGGGTCGTTCACCCGGCCCCCGGCCATGCCAGCGGCACCGTAGTTAACGCCCTACTCGCCCACTGCGACTCGCTCTCGGGGCTGAGCGATCCCCAGCGTCCGGGCATCGTCCACCGCCTCGATCGCGACACTAGCGGCGCAATGGCCGTTGCCAAAACGGATGCAGCCCACCGCAGCCTGCAAGCCCAAATCCAAGCCCGAACGGCGCGGCGCCACTACCTCGGCCTCGTGCGCGGCTGCCCCCACCAGCGCGAGGGCACGATTGAAGCGCCCATCGGGCGCCATCCGCGCGATCGCAAAAAAATGGCCGTCCTGGCCAGTGGCGGACAGCCGGCTCGCACGCGCTGGCGCCTGCTCGAGGCCGGCACCAACTGGGCGGCGATCGCCTTCGAGCTCGAGACCGGCCGGACGCACCAGGTTCGGGTGCATGCAGCGCATCTGGGGCACCCCATCCTAGGGGATCCCGTTTACAGCTCGGGATCCCCTAAGGGACTGGCATTGACCGGTCAGGCCCTCCACGCCTGGTGCTTGCAGCTAGCGCATCCCCACTCGGGCGAGCCCCTCGAGGTCGTTGCCCCTCTGCCTGCCGAGCTAACCCAGCTGCGCTTGTCCCTGCAGCAGCGTTGGGGATAGGCACGCTAGCTGGCTCGCCGGTAGGGAACGGCCCGCTCGTAGTCGATGTTGAGGGCCGAGACGCGCAGCACGGACTGGGCCTTGGCACTGCTGATGCCGCGGGCCATCCCCAGAAACCGGCGGGGATCGCCCTCGCGCGGTTGGCGCTCTTGCGGCGTGAAGCGGCGCACGACAGGCTGCCACACGATCTGCGGAAAGCCCAGCTGGGCGCGGTAGTAGGGCCCGTAGCGCGGCGTTTTGAGGTTGAACGGCGTCTCGCCACTCTCGTGCTGGGGCAGGATGCGGCGGCGTTGGTAGGGAACGATACTGTAACCGAAGTTGTTAACGTACTCGTCGCTATCCAGTAGGGCGTCAATAAAGCTTTCTAGCCCCTGCTGGGCTATCACGATGGACCAGGCAATTTTTTCGCGCTCGCTGTAGACATCGCGCCCGAGCAGGCGCTGCACGCACAACTCGGCAAAGCGATAGTTGCTGTTGGGCTCATAGTTGCGGCGCCGGAACTGTTCCGAAGTGGCCAAGCCGCGAATGAAGTCCCGCACGGTAATCTGGCCGTAGCGCAGCTGGGACTCCAGAATTTTTTGGCGGTTGCTGCTCAGGATTTGGTGTTCGCTAAAGATCTGCCGGTAGGCAGCCCAAATGACGCGCTGGTAATCGCTCTCGGAGGCTAGCGACTCATCGGGTAGAACGTGCGGTTTCTCTTCGCTGCCCGTTTCGTACCCTTCGACGCGCGTGTTTTGACTGGCAGGAACGTATTCCAATACCGGAAGCGCCATATCCAACCCTCCGTCGGTCTAGGGAATCTTAAGTAAGCTTAACGTCAATCTTAAGGCGGGAGCGGCTGGCGCGCAGCGCCAACTTATAACTTCTTACCAATCAGTGCGCCCGGCCTACCAGCCCAGCAGGGACAGAAAGCCCGGCGCCGCCGTTTCGGGGGCGGTGCGATCACGGCTGCCATCGGTACGTATTTCGGCGCAAAACGTTGCCGTGTTGAGCCCGCCGAAGCGCTTGACCGTACTGGTGCGGATGCGCAAATTGGCCGTGGGGAACCAAAAGCGCTCGATGGTGCTCATGCTCTCGTATTCCGTAGCGAGCACTAGGGCATCTTCCCCGTCGAGCTCGTAGCGCCCCACTACCGGAATCTCCTCAGCGTAGCCGCGCTCGCGCAGCAAGCGGCCGCGCCGGCCCGAATCCGCATCCGGGACTAGGGCAAACACGCTGGAACCGGCGTGACTGTCGCCTTCCTTATCCCATGCCATGGCGCCATCCCAGCTGATCTGGGCGCCGCCAACGCTCAGCGCCGGATCGATTTGATGGAAATTGCAGATCTCGACGATCTTGGGGTTGCTAGCTGCCAGCGTCTCGACCTCAATATCCGAGCCGCCCGCCTCGGCGCGCCGGAACGGCAAGTGGTGGGTCGTGCGCAGCGATCGCCAGCTACCGGCACTCAGCTGGAAAAACTCCATTGCCTCCATGGCCAACCTCCCTAGACTGACGGTGCGTGCTCTCGGCGCAAGCCAAACGGCTGCTGGGGCATTTACCTGGGTGCTAACAAGCCAGCGAGCCGCGTAAGGCCTCCCAGCCGCTTGGCGGCCGCTATCGCACGGGATTGCCCCGGCTGCTAGCGCTCGGACTGCTCTGACTGAGCGGACCCGAGAGCTGCTTGTTTGGCCTGCAGCTCCTCGATTGCCGCATCAATCTTGACGATCTCGGGATTTTGGCCGATGTGCTCCATGGCGGCTTTGGTGGACCATTCCACCCGCTGCGCCATTTGAAACACATCGTTGACGATTTTCTCGCGCGATTTTTCCAGCTCGGTGATGGCCGCCTCGATTTCCTCGGCCGATTTCGGGTTTGCCACCTTAGGATTGGACTTGCTATCGCTCATCCCGATTCGACTGCCTAGGGCTACAGCACTGCATTTTCCCAAACGCCACCGCTTGCCGCCAAATATTAAGCCATGCAAACCGGCTGTCCCACAGCCCACACTGCTAGCGCAGCAATGCCCGCTAGCCGCTCGCTCGGCTAAAGCGAGCGCCTGCCCCTGGCGCCAGCGCCTCAGCGGCCGCATCTGGGGCGAGTGCGGAACGGCCGTTGGGCCTAGAGGAAAAAGGCACAAGTTGGCTTTAACACGAACGAAACATTTGAAACATATCTTAACCGATAAGCGCGGCGGCAACCTTGTATAAAGAATACGAGAAGGGGTTTATGGCATGAGCAGGGCGAGCCCTAACTCGCATTAGAAATTACTCGGTTTTGCTCTCATCCTGAGGCGCCTTTCTCGCCTGGGCGAACGCAGCGGATTTGCCGTACCGCTGCCGTTGCCCTCACGGGCGGGAAATGCCATCCTTTCAAACCCTTTCCGGCTGTCCGGCAGCTTGCCAATCGTTAGGCATTTAAGCCTAGTCGCTGTAGGCACATACTGCAACCAGAGTCTAAGGAGAATAGTCCATGTTTGACGCGTTCACTCGAGTCGTGTCACAAGCCGATAGCCGCGGCGAGTTTCTCAGCAACGAGCAACTCGACGCGCTCACCGAAATGGTGAAAGAAGGCGACAAGCGGCTGGATGTGGTCAATCGCCTCACCAGCAACAGCTCGGCTATCGTGACCGATGCCGCTCGGTCGCTGTTCGACGAGCAGCCGCAGCTGGTCCAACCCGGCGGTAACGCTTACACGAACCGCCGCATGGTGGCCTGCCTGCGCGATATGGAAATTATTTTGCGCTATGTCACCTACGCCATGTTTGCCGGCGATGCCAGCGTCCTGGAAGATCGCTGCCTGAACGGCTTGCGCGAGACCTATCAAGCGCTAGGGGTCCCGGGCGCCTCTGTCGCCAATGGCGTTCAGAAGATGAAAGATGAGGCCATCAAAATCGCCAACGATCCCAATGGGGTTACCCAAGGGGACTGCAGCCAGCTGATGTCCGAGCTGGCTGGCTACTTCGATCGCGCCTCGCAAGCGGTCGAATAGCAACCGCCGTTGCCCTCTAACCTCGAGACCGTGCAGTCAAAGACGCAGTTTAGAAAGGACTAAGAAATGAAAACGCCCATCACCGAAGCAATCGCAACCGCCGATACCGAAGGCCGCTTCCTCAGCAACAGCGAGTACCAAGCATTCAACGGCCGCAACGACCGGGCTCAGGTCAGCATGGAAGCTGCCCGCGCCCTGACCCAAAAGTCGCAGCAGCTCATCGATGGGGCAGCTAACGCCGTGTACCAGAAATTCCCGTACACGACGCAAATGCAAGGCCCCCAATACGCCTCCGACCAGCGCGGCAAGGCCAAGTGCTCGCGCGATATCGGCCACTACCTGCGCATCATCACCTACTGCCTGGTAGTCGGCGGAACCGGGCCCATGGACGAGTACCTGATTGCCGGCCTGGAAGAGATGAACCGCACCTTTGACCTATCGCCGAGCTGGTACATCGAGGCCCTCAAGCACATCAAGGCCAACCACGGCCTGACCGGCCAACCGGCCACCGAAGCCAACGCCTACATCGACTACGCCATTAACGCGCTGAGCTAGTCGCTGCTTTCGCTGCTGGCCCGGAAGCTGGCCGTCGCTGGCTGCCGGGCCGGCTTGCCATAACAAACCGTTAAAACGATTCGGGGGATTCCATGAGCGCTTTAGTGGCATCAACGCTTGTAACGGCCGAACGCCTGGGGGTCGATGCCTTCGACGCCAAGCCCGTCGAGCTTCGCGCCATCGCGCGTACCGAGCGCAACCTGCAGCAGGTCATTCGCGCGGCCTACCGCCAGGTATTCGGCAACGACTACATCATGGAAGCCGAGCGCCTCAAGGGGGCCGAGTCGCTGCTGCGGCAGGGGAGCCTGACCGTGCGCGATTTCGTCCGCGCCTTGGGCAAATCGGAACTCTATAAAAACAAGTTTTTCTATCCCAACGCCAACCAGCGGTTTGTCGAGCTGAACTTCAAGCACTTTCTGGGCCGGCCGCCCTACGATGAGCGGGAATGGGCCTATCACACCTGCTTGTGTGAGGAGCGCGGCTTTGACGCCGAAATCGACTCCTACTTTGAGAGCGCCGAGTACCTCAACCGGTTTGGCAACAACATCGTTCCCTACTACTGCGGCTTTCAGGTTGAAGCAGGCTCGCGCACGGCCAACTTTACGCGCATGTTCCAGCTCTATCGCGGCCATGCCACCAGCGATCGCTCGCAAGCGCAGCGCCACAAGCCGCGACTGACCTGGGAGTTGGGCAAAAACACGACCTCAACCATCGAGGTTCCTACCAGCCCCAAACCGCGCCCGCAGCGCCAGACCCCCAAAACGGCCTTTGGCGGTCAGGGCAACAAAGCGGCGCACATGTACCGCCTCGAGGTAACCAACCTAGTGGGGGCCAAGCCCCAACCGCTGCAGGTTCGCCGCAGCACGCAGGCCTATCTGGTGCCGTACGAGCAACTGACGCCGCGCATGCAGCAACTCCAGCGCCGAGGCGGCAAGATCCTGAGCGTCCGACCTGCTTGAGTCCCCCCTGCAAGGAGGCCAACGGTTGCGGTGGCTGGCTTGCTGCCATCGCAACGGGCCGAGCGAGAATCGAGACGGATGCGAGTGAGGGCACGTTCTATGTACAACCAGAACGCATTCGGCACTGCCAGGCTCAACAATGCCGGCAACCGCACGTACCGAATTGAGGTTACGGGCATGCGGCAGAATGCCGAAACCGACCGGCTGGGCTATTCCATCCGCCAAAGCGGCAGATGGAGCCTGATCGTTCCCTACAACCGCCTCAGCGATCAGATGCAGCGCATTGCCCGCATGGGCGGCCAGATCGTTAGCGTGCGGCCGGCCAATGTAGGGGCCTAAGCGCCAAGCCGGGCCATGGTCGAGCAGGCGCCCTTGACGGCCGAGCGCGCGATCGCCAACCTGCAGCAACAGGACGATCTGGGCTTGCGTTACTACGCAGCCTGGTGGTTGGGCCGGTGCCAGATCGCGCGACCGGCTGCTGTAAAGGCCCTGATTGCGGCGTTGGATGACGAGCTGGATCGCTCGCCCGATGGCGGTTATCCGCTGCGCCGCAACGCGGCCCGCGCGCTGGGCAAATTGGGGGACCGACAAGCCGTGCCCGCCCTAATTGCTTGCCTGGACGCCTCAGATTACTACGTGCGCGAAGCCGCGGCGCAGTCGCTTGAGGCGCTGGGCGACGCGCGCTGCGTTCCGGCACTACTGCAGCTGTTGGAAGGCGGTTTGGAAGCGGCACAACCCGTCCCCGGCAAGCCCCACCTCGTCCAGCCCTACGAAGCGGTTCTGGAAGCGCTGGGAACGCTGCAGGCCGATGAAGCCATTCCCTACATCCGCCCGTTTCTGGATTGCTCGGTAGCCAAGGTGCAGTACGCGGCCGCGCGCGCGCTCTACCAGCTAACGGGGGAGGCGGACTACGGCGAGCGCCTAGTGAGCGCCCTGCAAGCCGACGCGCTGCCGCTGCGGCGCGCCGCCCTGATGGATTTGGGGGCGATTGGCTACCGACCGGCAGCCGAGGCGATCGCGCAAGCACCGGCCGAAAACAGCCTCAAGCTCGTTGCCCTCAAGGGCTTGCTGGAGCACCAGCTCGCCGCCCCAGCCCCGGAGGGCGACAGCCAGCAATTGATGGCGTTGATGGACTCGCTATTGTGAGCGTCGAGACCCCAGGCAAGGCAACAATGGGCGCCTCGCCGGTGCAAGAGCGCATCCAGGCCATCGAACGGGCCGATTCGCACCAGAGCCTGACCCAAGCGGTTTGGGCGCTGGCGGCCGATCCCGAGGAAGCTGCCATCCCCACCTTGATCGAGGTGTTGGGCTACAACAATCCCGGCGCTGCCGTCGCAGCCGTGGAAGGCCTGGTGCGCTTGGGCGAGGCAGCCGTCCCCTCGCTATTGGCCCAGCTCGATGGTTACGACTACGGGGCCCGGGCTTGGGCCATTCGGGCGCTGGCACGCATCGGCGACCCGCGGGCGCTAGCCGTCTTGCTGGAGGCAGCCGGCAGCGATTTTGCCCTCAGCGTGCGCCGCGCGGCTGCAACAGGCTTGGGCCACTTGCACTGGAGCCAGCTAGCCGAGCGGGAGCGCGAGCGCGCTCAGCTGCGGGCGCTGGGCGTCTTGCTGGGGGTTGCCCAGGACCCCGAATGGGTGGTGCGCTATGCCGCGATCGCCGGACTGCAGGCCCTGGCGACGGCGCAGCCCCAACTGCGTCGCCAGGCCATCGCGCAGTGCGCCCGCCTCGAAGCCAGCGACAGCGATGCTGCCGTTCGCGCCCGGGCTGCCCTAGCGCGGGAACAGCTGCAACCGGGCAGCAAGTGATCGGGTGGCGCCTCAGCTGGGATCCCGGCCCGGCAAACCGGGCAGCACGCCCTCAAGCCAGCCGCGGCTGGCGTGGCGCTCGCGCACCAGCGCATCGAGCGAGCGCTGCATGGCGCGGCGGACCCGCTCGTAGCAGTCGGCGACGTAGCGGCGATCGTTGGCGGCGGCCCGCCCGTAGCGCGGGAAATAAATGGGCTCGCACCAGCGCAGGTGGATCCGCGCCGGTAGGGGGAAGTTGACAGCCGGGCCGCAGGCTACGCCCCAAGGCAAGCCCAGATAGATGGGAAAGACCCCATCCACGGCCGATTCAATGCCGGGGAAGTGCCAGCGCTCCAGCTGCTCGATGTACCCGCGACAGTCGGTGAGGACGGCGAGCGTCTCGTGCGCGCCCACCGAGATCGCCGGCACGATGGGGACCGCCTCCCGCAGGGCGAGCTTGATAAAGCCGGTGTGGCCGGCCAGCTCGATGCGGTGGCGCTGGCTGTAAGGCCTAAACACATCCTGCGCGCCGCCCGGATAGACCAAAACGGCGGCCTGCCGCCGCAGGGCCGCGATCGCGATTCGGGGCTCAGCCGGGATAGCCCCAAACTGGACTAGCTGCCGGGCAAGCTCGGGCGATTCGAAAGCGCGCGGATGCATGAGCCCGTAGGCCGGCCGCTGGGTGCCGTAGCGGTGGAACCACTCATAGGCCAGCATGTGCGTATCGGGGGCGGCCAGCCCCCCATTGTGCGAGCCGACCGCCAAAAACGCCCCCGTCGCGGGCAGGTGGTGCCAGCCATCGCTCGAGGCGCGAAAGTAATGGCGGTAGAACCACCGCCAGGCGGGCATCAGGGATTGGATCGTGCGCGGGTCCCGGCGCTCGAGCAGCTGCGCTTGCACGGCCACGCTACTGAGGCGATTGGGTAGAAGCGCCGGCTGGCGCGGGCTGCAACAGGCTCAACAGGTGCCCGTCGGGCGAGCGCATGGCGGCCACTTTTCCAAACGGCGGCTCGCGGATGCGCCCCTCCAGTTGCGCCCCTTGCTGCTCCAGTCCCGCCACGGCCGTCTGAATGTCGTCGACTTGAAAGCTCAGAATGGGCGAGCTCCCCACCCTGGGTTCATCGGCCGCGTGCAGCGCCAGGGTCGTGCCGTCGGCCTCGAGCTCGGCCCAATTGGCGCTAGACTGTTTGACGGGCAAGCCCAGGCCGTCGCGGTAGAACGCCAGCGCTGCCGGCACGTCCGCGACCATGAGCATGACGTGCTTGAATCGGGTTGCCATGGCGTGGCTCGGTGCTCGGTTCGCCTCTCCGTTATAGCATCGCGCAGCCGCCCCTAGCCGGCCCGATTGCGCGCGTGCCGGGCAAGGCCAGCTCGCACATGCCATGCGCACCATTGCCGAGATCAACGACAAAATCGCGCGCCAGCAAGCCACCGTTTGGACGGTGGAAGCCCTCAAAGCCCGCGTTGAAGCCGTCGGGGTCAGCCAAACCTATCGGGAAGTCGATATCGCCACCACCGGGACGTTCGAGCCCATGGAGTCCTCGGGGGCGATGCTCAACTTGGGCCACACCAATCCGCCCATCAACATCCGGCAGTGCTGGCTCGATGGCATTCCGGCTTACGCCGGCTTGGGGGCGGTCGATCTCTATCTGGGCGCTGCCACCCCGGCCGATCAGGCCGGCGAAACCGGCGAGAGCGAAGGGCACCCGGAGCGCGGTGGCGGTCATGCCATTGCCGATCTGGTCGCCGGGCGGCAGGTGCAGCTGCGCGCGCTGGGCCAGGTGAGCGACTGCTACCCGCGCGCCTCTTTTGAGACGGCGCTAACCGCTGATCGCGTCAACCAGTTTCAGCTGTTCAACCCGCGCAATCTCTACCAAAACTCGCTGGTCGGGGTCAACGCGGGCGATCGCCCCCTCTATACCTACCTCGGCCCGCTGCAGCCGCACCTGGGCAATGCCGTCTATGCCAACCCCGGCGCCCTATCGCCGCTGTTCAACGATCCCCACCTGGAGCTCACCGGCATTGGCTCTCGGGTGCTGTTGGGGGGCGGCATCGGCTACGTGGTGGGGGAAGGCACCCAGCATTTTCCCCGGCAGCAGCGCTTGGCCAACGGGACGCCCATCGGGCCGGCGTCGACGCTGGCCCTAGCGGGCGATGCCAAGCAAATGAGTCCGCGCTTCGTGCGCGGTTGCTACTTCCAGAACTACGGCCCGTCCCTAATGTTGGGCATCGGCGTCCCCATCCCGCTGCTGCACGAAACCGCCGTCGAGCGCTGCGCCGTCGCCGACAAGGACATCGTGGCGCCTGTGGTGGATTTTTCCATTCCGCGCCGCATCCGACCCACCTTTGGCCTGGTCAGCTACGCGCAGCTCAAAAGCGGCCGCATTTCCCTAGAGGGCAAAACCGTTCGGGTGGCACCGCTAGCCAGCATCCCGCGATCACGCGAGATCGCCCAAACGCTCAAATCGCAAATCGAGGCCGGCCAATTCACCTTGACCGAGCCGGTAGCCCCCCTACCGCAACAGCGCTCGTTCAACCCGCAGGGCGGAACCCAAATGGCGCTCGAGTGACCGAAAAAACGCTAGCATGAGGGGCCCAAGGACGCGGTTGCGCCGTTATGAGCAGCTCATCCAAGCGCCGCATCTGGATTTACGCCACGCTGGCAGTCGTCGTACTGGCTTTTGTGGGCATCTCGGTCCTACCGCTCGTTGGGGGCGTGTTTTCCAACCAGCAGGCGCAGACGCGCAATGCCTCGGGCGGCAATTCGGCTTCCCCCGAGGAACTGGCCGCCCGCGCCCAAAACTACCAGCGCGTCCTAGAGCGGGAGCCCCAGAACGTCAATGCCTTGCAGGGCTTGGTGCAAGTGCGCCTGCAGCAAGGGAAACTCGAGCAGGCAGTCCCACTGATTGAGCGGCTGGCACAGGCCAATCCCGAGCAGACCCAATACCGCGTGTTGCTGGCCCAGGCCAAGCAACGAACGGGGGACATTGAGGGTGCCATTCAGGCTTACCGCCAAGCGGTGGAGGCCCAACCGGGCAATACCGAGGTTCTGCGCGGCTTGGTTGCCCTGCTACTCCAGCAAGACCGCGCCCCCGAGGCCATCGATCACCTCCAGCAAGCCTTGGACGCGGCACGAGCCCAAGGGGACGATGCCAACGTTGCCACGCTGCAGCTGCTTCTGGGCCAGGCCCGCGCGCAACAGCAACGCTACGAGCAAGCCGTCGCTGCCTACGATCGCGCGATCGCGGCTGGCGACGAAAGCTTCCGACCGTTTTTGGGCAAAGCCCTTGCCCTGCGGGCGAGCGGCCAAGACACCAAAGCCAAGTCGGCGTTCCAGCAGGCGCTCTCGCGGGCCCCAGAAAACCGCAAGGAGCGCATCGAGCAGTTAATGACCCAATCCCAATCGCCCCAGCGGGCTCAGCCATCGCCGGAGCAAACGCGGCCTGATTCCGAGCGTTGAGTCAGCCGCATTGGATTGCGCGCTGTCCGCTACCTTTGCGCTTAAAGGGCGAGATAGGCGTTTGGCTCGCTCGGGGACAAGGCCAGCTTGAGGGAGCAACCGGGCTTTTTTTGAGCGGATCTGAAGTCAAGCTGTTAACCGTATTTGCGCCTCCAAAAGCACGATTGTAGAATTCTGTTGTCGGTTTTGAGGCGATCGCCATGCGAGGAGCATCCGCAATCTTAGTGCGCGTGGCAGCTGGCTTGGCTGTTGCCCTATGGGGCTTATCAAAGCTTATTTTTCTGCCTGATTGGGTGGGCGCCTACCAGAACTTTTATGCCACCATTCCAGGGGTAGTAGTTACGCTGCTTGGCATCGTCCAAATCCTAATTGGCGCTGGAATCGTTTTCGAGATCTACCGCAAGCCTGCCGCTTGGATTGGCGTTGTTTTTGCAGTCGTCAACTTATTGAATAGTCTATTCAAGATCGATAATATCGCTCAGCTTGGTCCTCCACCGCCCTGGGGAGTCAAAATCATTTGGTTTTTCTTCGATCCGCTGGTAATTTTGCTGCTGCTAATCGGCGTTGCCTATATGCCCAAGCCTGCTAGCGAGGGGGAGTGAACGTGCAGGTCCTCTAGCAACCGCCGGCTGGCGGATTGGTCGAGCTCAACGCTTTGTTGGGGGGCTGCCAAGGGCAGCCCTTTTAAACGGCCGAGCTGCCCCATCTAGCGGTCCAGCGCTAGCTGCTCGGACTCGCGCTCCAGCATCCGGACCAGGTGATCGTCGCCGCTGGCTTGGGCGACCTGCCAGCGCCGTTCCCAATTACGGCGCAAGGCCTCCCAATAAGCTTGCGAGGTTGCCTCCGCTGCTGCCGCCGGCTGCTGTCGTTGCGTAGCGGCCGCCAGCGCTCGCTCGCGCGGGCTCCGGGTCTCTACTGTCGGTGCCGTGCTGTAACGGATGCCGCGGTAGTTGAGATGCGTTTTGGACCTCAGCTGCGGGACGTGCCGCGGGTACTGGTAGCGCCAGTACTGGCCGCGGTACTTACCGCCAATTTCTCCTTCAGTCACATCCAGCTCTGCCGGCGGGCGCTCGTAATGGACGCCGCGATAGACAAGTTTCATGGCGCTACTCCCTCTAGCAATCGGTTTTGCTAGCTGGCTTCTTATAACAAATTGTAGAAAATCGGATTGTATTGAACTTGACTAAAACGAGCTTGCCAAGGGAGCAGCCAGCGGGGCTAGCGCCCATGGGGGGGTCTAACGCGCGTACTGGCGGCGCAGCTCGAACCAGCGATCCAGGCAGCCCCGCAACCGCGGCGCTTGCGCCAGGCGGTGCGCCGGCCACTGCTGCGCGGTCTGCTGGACGATCTCAATTGCGCCCAGCCCGGTCAGGGCCAGGCTGGCCAGGGCCCCAATCTTGTGGTTTTGCTGCAGGGCGAGTGCCACGGGCGCGATTGCCTCGCCAGCGTGGGGGCCGACAATGTGACCGCCCAGCAGGGTGCCATCGCGGCGAACGATCAGCCGGCAAACGCCAGCTTCCTCGCCCGAGGCCAACGCGCTCGCAACGCCGGCAAACGACTGCTGCAGGACCGCGACTTTAGCCCCATAGCGGCGGCGGGCTTGCCGGGCCGTCAGGCCCACCCGCGCTAGGGGCGGATCGGTGGGGACGACCCAGGGGACGCGGCGGTAATCGGCCCGGGTGGGGGGCCAAAACAGGGCATTGTTGAGCGCAATGCCAGCTTCGTACTGGGCCAGGTTGGGCAAGGCATAGCCGCCCAAGACGCTGCCGCAGGCATAGATGCGCGGCTGGCGGGTCCGCAGCGTGCTATCTACCCGAATGCCGCCGGCGCCAGTGCTAACGCCTGCGGCCTCCAGGTTTAGCCCGGCCACGTTGGGAGCTGCTGGGGTGGCCAGCACGACTGCCTCAGTTTCCCAGCAGCGATTGCCGGCTTGCAAGGTCAGGCTGTTCCGCCTGCGCTCGCAGCGCGTTAGGGGGGCCTGCTCCAGCACGCGCACGCCCTCAGCTTCCAGGCGGCCGCGAACCCATCTGGCGGTGGCCGCCTCTTCAGGCGGCAGCAGCCGCGTCTCGCTGCTCCAGCTCACCGCATGCCCCAAGCGCGCCAGCACCTGCGCAATTTGCGCGCCGCAAGGCGTTCCGCCCACAACCGTGACGCGCTGCGGCAGGGCCTCCAGTCGGCCGGGCTGCCACAGATCGGCGGGGGTCAGGGCCTCAACCTGCCCCATGCCCGCAACCGGCGGCGTGCTGGGCAAGCTACCGGTCGCAACCAGGTAGCGCCGCGCTCGCAGCGTCCGCCGCTCGGTCGCCAGGGCCAACCGCGGGGTGCGCTGGAAGCGGCCGCTCCCCTGAATGCAATCGATGCCCTGCGCGGCCAGGACGGCAGGCCCTTGGCGCTCGCGCAGGGCCGTCAGGGTTTCGCGGGCCCAATGCAAGCTGGCTGCCGGCGAGGGTGCTCCCTCGCTTCCCTGCAGCGCTTCCCAGTATTGGGCGCAGTGGCTCGCCTGCAATAGGGTTTGCGGCTGGAGTGCCAGATCGCGCTCGCAACGAGCGTCCTGGCTGAGTAAGGCTACCCGGGCCTGGCGCTGGGCAGCAGCAGCAGCGGCAAAGCGGCCGGCGAGGGTATCGCCCACCACGACCAGGTCGTACTCAACGGCCATGAGCGGCCCTCACGCGGTGACCTCAGTCAGGCCATCCAGCAAGCGCTGGTTGTCGCTGGGCGAGCGGACCGCCACCCGGAAAAAGCGATCGCCCAACTCCGGGAAGCTCAAGCAATCGCGGATGGCAATGCGGTGGCGGCGCAGCAGGCGCGCTTGCAGCTCGGAGCCGGGTTGCTGGGTACGCACCAGCACAAAGTTAGCTGCGCTTGCCAGCGGCTCTAGGCCTGGAATGGCAGCCAGGCCGCGATGCAGGCCATCGCGGGCGGCGGCCAGCTCGGTCCGCGTCTGCTGTTGGAAGGCAACATCGCCAACGGCGGCTTGCCCGGCTACATCGGCGAGTCCGTTGACCGGCCAGGGGTCGCGCCACTGCTGCCAGCGCCGCAACCGCTCGGGATGCCCCAGCGCATAACCCAAGCGCAGGCCGGGCAGGCTGTAGAACTTGGTCAGCGATCGCAAAACGACCAGATTGGGATAGTGCGCCAGCCAGGGGACCAAGGTGGGCTGTTGGGCCGGCGCTAGGAACTCCATAAAGGCTTCATCCACCACAACCAACGACCCCGCTTCCAGGTGCGCCCGGATGGCTTGGGGCGAGAAGCATTTGCCGGTGGGATTGTGCGGAACGTTGAGCAACAAGCCGCGATCGCCCGGCTCGGGAACGGGCAATGCAGCCGCGATCACGCGGTCGGCACTCGCCGGGAGATCGAGCCCATGCCGCTCGATCCGGGCGCCGGCAGCATTGAGGGCGCGCTCGTAATCGGCAAATGCCGGGGTGACGACTGCAACCGCCGATTGCTGCGCCAAATCCCAGGCGGCCCAAGTGAGCAACTCGGCAGCGCCATTTCCTGGTAAAATCCAATCTTGTGGCAACTGGTGCCACTCAGCTAGCGAGGCTCGCAATCGCGCGTAGTCGGGATTGGGGTAGGCCGCCACCTCATTCAGGTGTGCCTGGAGGACTTCCATGACCCTTTGAGGTGGGCCGAATGGATTAATGCTAGCAGAGAAGTCTAGAATAAAAGTGGGCGAGCAGCTCGCCACAGCTGCCGCCCACCTCAAGTTGCCACCGTGAACGGGTCGGTTCACGCTTGCAAAGTTACCCGGAGTACGATGGATTAGGACTTAGGTGACACTTTGTCTTTAAACAGCTTGCCGGCTGAGAACGCAGGTACCCGGGTCGAGGGAATCTGCATCTTGTCGCCGGTTTTGGGGTTGCGGCCCTCGCGCGATTTGCGCTCGCGCGGCTCAAAGGAGCCAAACCCGACCAAGGTGACCTTCTCGCCATCGGAGACGGCCTCCATGATCGTGTCGAGCGCAGCGGTTAGGACCGCATCCGCCTGTTTTTTGGTGACGGTAGCCTTATCGGCTACCTGATCCACTAAATCGCCTTTATTCATTGGGCAAACTCCTCGTCGAACACTGCTCCTCAGCATATCGGGCGTGGCACCGCTATTGCGACTGTCACGCCCGAGATCTAAAGGCTGCTTAACATTTCCGTTCGTTAGGCAAAACGCTGAAATGCCGATTCGCCCTAGATCTCACCGCCTCATTTTAGCCGCTCTAGCCGAGTTTGGATCGCTCAAATCCGCCAATCGCTGTAGATCCAGCGCATTTTAAAGCCTGATTTGACAAATATAGCGCTTTGTGTTAACCAGGGTTTGCTAATTTGGCTCAGGTGCCGGCGCTTGCTCAGCGGGGGGCTGGCGCAGCATCTGGCGCGCTTCGGGGCTGGGCTGGAAGGAGCTGCGCGCTTGGCCTCGTTCGTTGTCAAGAATCTGCGGCGTTACGACCACAATTACCTCGCGGCGCTGCTGCTCGCGTTCGGTGCTGCGGAACAGAGCGCCGAGTAGCGGAATATCGCCTAGGATGGGCACTTTGGAGACGGTGGTGCGGTCCGAATCTTGAATGATGCCCGATAGAATCAGCGTTTGACCGTCGCGCAATCGGATCTGGCCTGACTCTAGCGTCCGTTTCTGCAAAAGCGTTATCTCGCCTGCTTCCGTGGATCTAGTCTCAAACGGTGAGGAGATAGTTGGATTGACAGCCATTCGGACAAAACCGTTATCGTCGATTTTTCCAATAGTCACTTCTAACTTGATACCGGCTTCCTTGATGATAGGCTCTTCAATCACCTCGGATACTACGTTACCAGCCTCATCGGTACTAACATCAACTGTCCGCTCAACCCCACCAAAGACTTCTTGAACCAGACTAACGGTTGCTGTATTTTCTTCTTGAAGTGTCAGCATTGGATCGGTCAGAATTTTGGCATTATCACTTTCAATTTCTGCTTCTATAGCAAAACTACCTGATTCGTGAACGGAGAGTGCACCCATACTTAAACGCCTAAATTCTCCTTCTCGAGGGACTTTTGGAGATTTGTATCGCTGGCAACTAACGTTCACGTATGGTCTACAACTGCTATAGTATTCCTAGAAGCTTGCGTGGCAATTCAGCAATACTCTTTGGTAAGTCCTCTGGAGAAGGCGGGCCTTCAGTAACCCGTCCTTGGTTGACCGGTATCCGAGTGCCGAAATTAAGGGCTGCCGCTCCTTCATCGCTCACAAAAAAGCTATCGTTGATTCCAAACGAGAAACTGCTGCTTGCATTATTGGTTTCGAGTAAGTCGACGTCAACAACTTTGACATCGACCGAAACCTGACGGCGCCGGGCATCTTGTTGTTTTAAAAGCGAAGTTGCACGTCCGATCAACCTTGGTGGGCCAACCAGAGTTATGGCGTTCAGTCGCTCATCTGTAACGGCCGTTAGGTCTTGCAGTAATGAAGGTCCTTCTACTCCATCAGGTAGTTCCGGTACTTCAACGCTGGTTACTGTTTCTTCTTCGCCTTGATCGGTAGCACCTTCTCCAAAACCAGCAACTTGCCTTCGGTTTCCACGATCTTCACCTGCGCCACTCATACCAATTCTCGTGGCTTGTGCACTAGATTGCGATCTACAAAACCCCTTCAATATGGGAGTCATGTTCTTTGGTAAGCGTGCATTCGCTGCTCAAGTTGGTATCACACCACCTATTATTTGTTCTCCACCTCCCCCATCACTTTCTCCTCTTTGGCCGGTCTGAAACTCCACCTCTTTAGTGACGCGTCGGGTAGAGGCGCCGTGGGCTGTTAGAAAAGTCGCTGCCCGCGCGACATCTACTTGATTGAGGCGCAGCGTACGCGTGGCAATATCTTGGATGGCCTGCGGCAAATTGGCCCCCACAAAAACCGTATTGCCGCGGCGGTTGGCTTCTAAGCCCGAAGCTTGCAGGACAGCGTTAAAAACCGCTTGAATGGGTTCGTTTCTTAAATCGAGCGTAATAGTCTGCTCGGCCCCAGAAGCTTCGCCCTCACCGCTGCCACTGGGACTTTTATAGACCAAGCCCAGATCGGCCGATCGCACCAGGAGCCCGAGCACCTCGCGCACGGGCGATTCCTCGGTCACGATGCGCGGAACGCGCAGGTCCGAATCCAGCTCGATTTGCTTGGGCGGCGAGTCAATCTCCGAGATGGCAATGTCGCCCACCGGGGGTGCCTGGGCGCGTGATCGCGTAGGTTGTTGGGACGATCGCGCTTGCTGGGAGGACTGCTTCTGGGATGTCTCAATGTCGGGGTTAGGGACCATGACCTTGCCATCGGACCCGGCGGTGCCTGAATCTGCTTGAGCGGAGCCCCCCGCTTCCGCCCGGCTGCCACCGGGCGAGAAGGACAAGGTTAAGCGTCCTTGCTCCTGGGAGCGCACCTGAGGTTGCGGCGCCCGATCTTGTCCTTCGACCGCCACGCGGAGGCTGTCGTTACCGAATTGGCTGGTACCAATTTGAGCAGTAGATGCACGTTTTTCAAAGAATATGATTCCTATATTGAGGGAGGTTTGGAGGTCGAAATCTAGTGCAAAAGCCACGAGAATTGGTATGACGCGAACGGAGCGGATCCCGGGTAGCGGATTGGAGCGGCTAACGGCTTCCCGATCGCCTATAGCAGTCGTAGACCACATGTGAACGGAGCTAGCTTGTTGGGCAAAACCTGGGGCTCTCTCGAACTGGGGATCGAAGCTCTCAGAGACAAGCCCACT
>PXQH01000028.1 GCA_003022125.1 Cyanobacteria bacterium QS_8_64_29
GCCGCGTGGGGTAGGCTGGGGTGGTAGCTTCCATGGCTTGTTTTCCTTTTTCTTCGGTAAGACAGCCTACGCCATGGAAGCTCTCTGACTTTTAAAACACCCTCTCAAACGACTGGCTTGACTCTCACTACTTCTAAAACACCCTCTTATTAGAGTAGCACAGTTAGCCGCCCTAAAGGGCGGGGCTTGTATCCCGCTAGTTTTGGTCAGCAGATACGAACCGCTCCACTGAAATCTCCGCCGAGCGCTGACGCATAGCTTCCGTGTCATACCACGCTTGCAAGCGCAGCAAGGTCTCCATGGAGATCCCAAAAGCTTTCTCCAGCCGTAGGGCCATCTCAGGCGTCAAAGCCGTTTTCTCATGGACGAGATCGGATAGAGAGGCCCGACGCACCCCAAGGGCTTGCGCCGCACACGAAATGGAGAGCTCCAGCTCTTCCAAGATTTCCTCACGGATGAACTGACCTGGATGAGGAGGCTTCATCCCAACTTGAGAAACAGTCTTGCTCATGAGTGGTAACCTTCCAAATCGAGGTTGTAAATCTCACCATCCCTGACATCAAAAGTAAGGCGCCAGTTGCCAGAAACCGATACAGTCCACGTACCAGCACGCTTGCCTGAGAGTTGGTGGATGCGCCAACCGGGTGGTCCGACAACTCCAATCCATGTCGGAAGCAGCCAACAGTACGGCCAAGATATTGCGGATGCGCTTGACGAGGTTGCCAGGGAGGCCACGGCCATCATCCTCTTCGAGCAAACGCCGGAGCCCTTTATGGCGAACGCTACGAATGCGCATCCTATACTCAGTATCGTACGGTATGGCCGTACAAATATCAATGAGTTAGGCAGAGCAACCGGCGCTGCTCTGCGGTGGCAACTTACTTAAAGCGGATAGTAAGCGCCGTTTCGTCAGCCCAAGGAAGCACTTTTCCCTGATGCTGGAGGCGCACGCACTGCCCTAGGCCCCAGTTCCACCTGATAGGGGATGTCAGGCTTTGACCTCTCGCGAGAGGTGGCGGAACCACACCCAGTACAGCCCAATGGATAGCAACACAAAGGCCAGGGCCAGCCCGCCCAACTGGTCCCACTGCCGCATGACCAGCATCATGCCTATCAAAAACAGCACTAGCTGCCAGGGCACGGCCACCAGCAATGCCACCAAATCCCGGCGGTTCTCCGCGCGGATTTGGGCCTGCGTGCCGCGCTCGAGCTGGCTGCGGATGGGACCCCAAGCGCCAAACGGACGCGTGACGCGATAGAAGCGATCCAGCACCTCAAACGGGGTGGGCTCGCTCGCCCAAGTGCCGACCAGGCAGCCCAGGAGCGAGGCACCGCTCGGCAGCAGAAACACCGCATACTCGGGCATGTCAATGCCACTCGCTCTGACCGCGATCGCCGCTGCCATGCCCGCCAGGGTGCCCAGGGCAAAGCCGTAGCCGTTAAAGCGCCACCAGTACCAGCGCAGAAGCAGCGGCACGATCAGCCCGGCACCCAGCCCGTAGGTCAGAAAGCCCCAGATTTGCTCGATGGTCCCGGCGGCAAAGCTGAATCCAACGCCCAGGGCAACTACGCCCACCGAGGCCAAGCGGCCCTGGAGGACGAGCTGGCGCTGCGAGGCATTGGGATTGAGATAGCCCTGATAAATATCGCGCACCCAGTAGGCGGCACTGGCATTGATGACCGAATCGAAGGTGGACATGGCCGCCGCGACAAAACAGGCCACCAGCAACCCCGTCACCCCCACCGGAATGTACTCGGAGATGACAGTGGGCAAAATCAGCTCGGGATCGGCGATCGCCTCCTGCGTGGCACTGTAGTGGATGCCCAACACGGCAAAGGCGGTCACCAGCGGCCAGCGAAACGCCAGCATCAGGATCCAAAACAGCGACAGCAAGCCCGCCTCGCGATCGCTGCGGGCGGCAAAATAGCGCTGCAGCATGTAGCCGCCCGAGCCCCCCATGCCCTGCATGACCGTTTTGACCGTATAGAAAAACAGCGTCACGCCCAGCAGGTTGTAGCTAGCGTATTGCCCGGGCAGGTCCAGCGCCAGCGGCGGTACCAGGCTGCTCCACTCGGCCAGCGAGGTCCGGACGGTTTCGAACTCGCCGCCGCCGAGTGGTACCGAGACCGAGAAAGTCTCCGGGAGGCTGGCGGTTTGGAAGGCCACCGCGCAGACATAAATAATGGCCGCAAAGATCAGCACGCCCTGAAAGACATCGGTCCAGATGACGCCGTAAAAGCCGCTGGCCGCGGTGTAGATCATGGCCAGACCGATGGCCGCCAGCGAGGCCGCGCGCTGCTCGATGCCCAGAAACTCGGCAAAAAACTTGCCCCCGCCCACGGCAAAGTAGCTAATAATGCTGATCGACACGGCCAAGTTGGCCAAGGCGCTAACAATGCGCGCGAGGTTGCCCTGCCGGCCGGCGCCAAAGCGCAAGCGCATCCATTCGGCCAGGGTCATGACCTGGGCGCGCCGGGTCCATTTGCCCATAAACACCATGAAAAACGCCATGATGAGGACAATGCCGCCGCGCAGCTCGATGAAAAAGCCCTTGGTTCCCAGCGCGTAGACCAAGGCGGCAATCAGCATGGTCCCGGCAATGTCGGTGTTGGAGGCCATGCCCGAGGAGCCCAGCGCCCACCAGGGCAGGCTGCGGTTGCCCAGAAAGTAGGCATTGATGCCGCGGGCTGCCCGGCGCTGCAGGACAATGCCCAGCGCCACGATCCCCAGCAAGTAGAGCGCCACAATGGCGTAGTCGATGGGCTGCATGAGCGTCCCCAATGCTCGCGATCGCACGCCATGCTAGCAGCGGGCGCCCGGGCGGCCTTGGATGCGGCGGTCGCATCGCCCCAATGCCCCAGGCGGGCGTGCTGCGATCGCGGCGGATTAAGATCGGGACCAAGCTATCTGCGCCTGCCCCATGGCCGATCACGACGCCATCACCGACACGCTGGGCCGACCGCTGCGCGATCTGCGCATCTCGGTCACCGATCGCTGCAACTTCCGCTGCACCTACTGCATGCCCAAGGCCCTGTTCGAGGGCGAGGCGGCCTTCTTGCCGCGATCGCAGCTGCTGAGCTTTGCCGAGATCGAGCGCTTGGCCCGCAACTTTGCCGCCCAGGGCGTACGCAAGATCCGCCTCACCGGGGGCGAACCGCTACTGCGGCCCCAACTGGAGCGCCTGGTGGCCGCCCTGGCCCAGATCCCGGGCATTGAGGACATTGCGCTCACCACCAACGGGTCGCTGGTGACCCCGGCCAAGGCGCGCGCGCTGCGCGATGCCGGCCTCAACCGCATGACCGTCAGCCTCGATGCCCTGGATGAGGCCACCTTCCAGGCCATTAATGATGTGGGCGTCTCGGTGGCCCAAGTGCTGGCCGGCATTGAAAACGCTGCGGCCGCCGGGCTGACCCCCATCAAGATCAATGCCGTCATCAAGCGCGGGGCCAACGAAGGCAGCATCCTGCCGCTCGCGCGCCAGTTCCGCGGCAGCGGTCACATCGTGCGCTTTATTGAGTACATGGATGTGGGCACCCGCAATGGCTGGCGCTGGGACAACGTGGTCTCGGCGGCCGAGATCTGCGATGCCATCGACACCCGCTATCCCATCGCGCCCCTCGAGCCCAACCACACCGGTGAGGTGGCCGAGCGCTGGCAGTACCGGGATGGGGCCGGCGAAATCGGCATCATCGCTTCGGTGACCCAGCCCTTTTGCGGCAGCTGCCGGCGGGCACGCCTCTCGGCTGAAGGAGCGCTCCATACCTGCTTGTTTGCCAGCGAGGGCCACGACTTGCGCGGGTTGCTGCGCGGCGGAGCCAGCGACGGTGAGTTTCAGGCGCGCATTGCCGCCATTTGGCAGCAGCGCCGTGATCGCTACTCCGAGCTGCGCGCTCATTCCCCCTCGGGAGTGTCCAAGGTGGAGATGTCCTACATCGGCGGATAGCCTGCCCCATCTAAAATAGGGGCCGCCGCCTGTTGGAATCCGTGCCATGGCTGCCTCCGCTGACGGGCAGGACCTTCAGTACCCGCCGCATACGGTGGCGCGCGCCGATCAGGCCCTGCGTTGCTCGCCCTTTCGCCTGCCGCTATTCGCCCAGATGCGCAGCGACAGCATTCCGGTCTCCACCATTGCCGGCGAGCGGGGCGTGCAGCACGGCTACGCGCAGCGCTCGCTCTCGGAGCTGGCGGCCGAGCGCGAGCTGGGATGGCTCATTAGCGTGGGGCTGCTGCGGCGCGAGGTGGACGGCCAGGGCATCACCGATAGCTTTCGCCTCACACCGCTGGGCCGCCAGCTGGTGGCCAAGTGGGAGGCGCGCGGTGGCAGCTGGCCGGCGCCTTCGCTGGGCGAGCGCTTGCGCGATCGCCTCAACCGCTGGTTGCGCCTGTCGCTGTGAGCGCCCTGCCGCCAGCCATCATGGTGGTGGGGACCACCTCCCACGCCGGCAAATCGCTAATTGCAACCGCCATCTGCTGCATGCTATGGCGGCGCGGTTGGCGCGTGGCGCCGTTTAAGGGCCAAAACATGGCCCTCAATGCCTACATCACCCCAGACGGGCACGAGATCGGCCACGCGCAAGCCGTCCAGGCCTGGGCGGCCGGGGTTACCCCCCGGGTAGAGATGAACCCCATCCTGCTCAAGCCCCAGGGGGATATGACCTCGCAGGTGGTGCTCAACGGCCGCGCTGTGGGCCGCACCCATGCCTCGGATTACTACGAGCAGTACTTCCAACCCGGGTGGCAGGCGATCGAGCAGGCGCTGGCAGCGCTAGGGCGCGATTGCGACCTAATCGTGGCCGAGGGCGCGGGTAGCCCGGCCGAGATCAACCTCAAGCACCGCGATCTGACCAACATGCGGGTTGCGCGCCACCTCAACGCTGCAACCCTGCTAGTGGCCGATATCGATCGCGGCGGCGCGTTCGCCCACATCGTGGGCACGCTGGAGCTGCTGGATCCGGCCGAGCGTGCCCTCATGCGCGGGGTGGCCATCAATAAGTTCCGCGGCCAGCGCGCGCTGCTGGAGCCGGGCCTGCGCTGGCTGCAAGAGCGCACTGGCCTGGCGGTGACGGGGGTGCTGCCTTGGCAGGATCGCGCCTTTCCCGCTGAGGATTCGCTCAGCCTGCCCGAGCGCTCGACCGGCCGGGGTGATGCCGAGCTGACCCTGTGCGTCATTCGCCTGCCGCGCATTGCCAATTTCACCGACTTTGAACCGCTAGAAGCCGAGGCGAGCGTTGCGCTGCGCTACTGCGAGCCCCACGACACGCTGGGTCAGCCCGATGCCGTCATCCTGCCGGGCTCCAAAACGACGCTGGCCGATCTGGAAGCGCTGCAAGCGAGCGGCATGGCAGCGCAACTGCAGCATTATGCCGCTCGGGGCGGCCGCATCTTGGGCATTTGCGGCGGCTTTCAAATGTTGGGCCGCACCCTAGCCGATCCGCAGGGCCGGGAAGGCAAAACCGGCTGCCACCCGGGCCTGGATCTGCTGCCGCTCGAGACCGCCATCGAGCCGGACAAGGTGGCCCGCCAGCGCCGCACGCGCGCCCGCTGGCCGCAGCTGGGGCTGACCGTGGCGGGCTACGAGATCCACCAAGGCCAAACGCGAGCGAGCGAGCCGGCCAATGGTTTGCAGCCGCTATTCGACGACCCCGATTTGGGCGCCTGCAACGCCGCTGGTACGGTCGGCGGTTGCTACCTGCACGGGATTTTTGACAACGGCCCCTGGCGCCGCGCCTGGCTGAACGCCCTGCGGCGGGCGCGCGGGCTGCCCGAGCTCGCGGTTGAGGTGGCCGACCACCACCAGCAGCGAGAGGCTACCCTGGATGCAATCGCCGATTGGGGCGAGACTTATTTGGACCTAACGCCGCTACTGCCCGACGCCCATGAGTAACGAGGCCCCCACTAGCGTACAAGTGCGCTTTTTGCCCAACGATGTGGCGATCGCGGCCGAACCAGGCGAGCCGCTGCTGCAAGTGGCGGAGCGGGCAGGGGTGTTCATTCCCACCGGCTGCCTGATGGGCAGCTGTCACGCCTGCGAAGTGGAGCTGGGCGACGGCACCCCCATTTGTGCTTGCATCTCGGCCGTACCCAGCGAGCAGGACTCGCTGACGATCGCGCTGCTCGAGGATCCGGTCTGGTAGTGGAGTTGGGTCCAAACGCTGTATTGCGATCGCCTCGCATAGCATGACATCCCGTATCCCGGCTCAAGCACCGCTCCACTGGCAGGGAACGCTGCTTTGGGTTGCAGTCATTTCAGCCACTCTGGGGCTATTTGACTGGCTAGTAACGCTGGGCGTCCTACCAGTCCAAGCTCAGTTCCCCGATCGGCCTTTCCTGCAAGACTTTGCGGCTTTCTGGTTGCAGCTAACCGTCTGGCTGGGGCTCGTTCTCCCTACCGTTGCGCTGCTTTTGGGATGGCGGCGCCCTCTCTGGCGGCAGGTCATGGGCTATTATCTGCTGGTGGTGTTCGCCCAGGTCTTAACTGCACGCATCTTGGACAAAGCGCTATTTGCCACTATGGATGCTCCCACCAGCACCCTCTACGCTGCCCTGCGCCTTTGGCAGTTGTAGTGCGGGCACGTTGCAGTGACAAACTCCCCTGCTCAGCGCCCGCGGCAGCTACTGCTTGAGCAATTCGTCTTGGGAGCGCTGTTTGCTTTTACTGCACTCAACTTGGGGTTGTGGGCCGTCGCGTTTTGGCCGCTGCTGGTTTAGCGCCATGGCCTTAAGGCAGCTCTCAATCAATTCAATCAATGGAGGCTCCCCACACAACTGCTCCCCTCCCCAGAGAAACGGTTAGCCCGATCCTACCGCTTTAAGGTGCTCTTGGCAGATTGCGTTCGCTTCCGATCCGTTTAGGATGCTCTAGAACCGCAAAACCTCGCGTTCGTAGCCAGCCGGGCACGGCTCTGTTTCCCACACGATACCTTCGCCTGGCTCCAGTGACACCTCAATGCGCGTGCTGAGCGAGCTGCTGTTTGCCGCCATGGTCGTCCCAGCAGGCACGCCCTATACTGCCTTTCGCCTGTGGCAGCTGTGGCGCGGGCATACCCTCGTTGCCGCGTTTCCGGCGCCGCACCAGCCGCAGCTATGGCTCGAGCAAATCGTGCTGGGCGTGCAGTTTGCCTTTGCCGCCTTCAATCTGGGCATGCTCTTGGCGATCATTTGGCCGGCCACCGTCTCGCTCGGTTGAAGCTGCCCATTGGGGCTCGTCCCGGGTCAGCCGAATTTGGGCCAGAACGAAAATCGCTGGAATGATGCGGCCGTAATTGGTGGCGATGGTCCGCCAGCCCAAATCGGTTAATACCAATTCTCGTGGCTTGTGCACTAGATTGCGATCTCCGAAACCCCCTCAATATGGGAGTTATGTCCTTTGGTAAACGTGCATCCGCTGCTCAAATTGGTATAAGAACCAGCCCCACAGGGCCGGTCCCACAAACGAGAGCGCCGCGCGGGCGGTACTGTAGCGGGCAGCCGATGCTGCCATGCCCTGGCGGGCGGCGTGCAAGGCTGCTTGATGGCCAACGGCAGCCGTACCAGCCTGTGCTAGCGCCTGTTGGGCAGCTTGGTAGCGAGCGAGCTGCCAGGCAAACTGGCGGGCCAATTGGCGCAGCAGCATCGGTCCCAGAACGGTACTGACCGCTGCCGCGCCCCTACCTTTGAGCAGTAGGCGGGCTGGATCGCGCTGCACGCGGGCGGGCAGCGGTTGGCTGGCATCACGCTCGGCTAGCGATCGCTGCAGTTGCGCCAGCAGCGCTTGCTGTCGCTCAACGGGCAAGCGCTTCCAAGCCCGGCCGCTCAAGCGCAGAAAAACCTCGGCTTCCAGATCCGGGGTGGAGAGGGCAGCAATGTCGGTCAGCTTGAGGTAGTGGCAGGTGCGCAGCAGGGCCTGACGGTAGGTTAGCTGTTGAGCGCGCCCTTTGAGCACGGTCGCGCCGTCCGCCGCCAAAAAGCGAAACCGCGCCTCCAGGGCTGCTAGTTGGGCCTAGCGCGAGCGGCTCCGGATCTCGGCCGGCTCGGGTGCCTGCAAGTAGTCCAGCGGGTTGAAGCGGCGGCTGAATAACAGCCGCACCAGCTCATCGAGCTCGGCATCTTCGGCTAGCGCTAGGGCAGCTGTCAGCTCGTCTGCGCCGTCGGTCTGGGTTGGCATCCGCGCCACCGCAAAAACTTAATTTCTATCTTGCCACCCACCCAACTGAGCCGGGCTACTGTTGGAGCTGGCGCTGGATGCGGCTGCTCAAATCGCCCTCGCGCGAGGCAGGGCGCGCCTTGCCCGAGGCGACCCAGCTCTGCAGGAACTGAATCTCATCCTGGGCCGTGCGCGCCAGCGGCACGATCTCGCTGGCGGCCTCCAAGATGTCTTCGGTGGTGAAATCGCGCTCCTGACTGAAGCCCGTGTGCATGGCTTCAATGATGGCCTGCTCGATCTCGGCCCCTGAGAACTCGGGCGTCTCGTGCGCCAGCCGCTCGAGGTCGAATTCTTTGACCTTGTGCGGGCGCAGTCGCGATAGATGCACGTTGAAAATGGCCTGGCGCTCTGACTCGGTGGGCAGATCGACAAAAAATACCTCGTCAAAGCGCCCTTTGCGCAGCATCTCGGGCGGCAGGGCCCGCACGTTGTTGGCCGTTGCGACCACAAAGACCGCGGACTCTTTTTCCGCCAGCCAGGTAATAAAGGTGCCGAACACCCGGCTGGTGGTCCCACCGTCGCCGCTGCTATCGGCGCCCGAGAAGGCCTTGTCAATTTCGTCGATCCACAGCACGCAGGGGGCCAGCGCCTCCGCCAGCGCGATGGTCTGGCGGGTGCGCGATTCGGACTCGCCCACCAGACCGGCGAACAAGCGGCCCACATCCAGCCGCAGCAGCGGCAGGTGCCAGTCGTGCGCGATCGCTTTGGCCGTTAGCGACTTGCCCGTCCCTTGGATGCCCACCAGCAGCAAGCCGCGCGGGTGGGGCAGACCGTAGGCCCGCGCCCGGTCGCTAAAGGCCCCGCCGCGGCGCAACAGCCACGCCTTGAGGTTGTCCAGCCCGCCAATGTCGGAGATGTTCTCGCAGGTGGGATAAAAATCCAGAATTTGAGTTTGCCGGATGGACTGGCGCTTTTCCTCTAGCACCAGCTCGACGGCGTCCGGTTGCAGCTCGCCGCGATCGGCCAGCGCGCGCGCCAGCACGCGCCGGATGCGCTCGAGCGAGAGCCCCTGGGCCGAGCGGACTAACTCGTTGAGGAGCTGCTCGGAAACGGAACGACTGCTAGCAGCGAGCAGGCGCTGGATTTCGGCTCGAATGTCCTCGGCGCTGGGCAGCGGAAACTCCACCACCGTCAGCACCTCGCTCAGATCGGTGGGGATGGACAGCTCGGGCGAGACGATGGCGACATTGATGGAGCGCGACTTCAAACGGCGCGCCAAATTGCGCAGCTTGCGGGCGACCGAGATGTCTTCCAAAAAGCGATGGAAGTCGCGCAGCACGACAATGCTGCCTGCGTTGTCAGGCAGCTGCTCGATGAACTCGAGCGCTTGCAGCGGGTTGCGCTGCCCGATCCCGGCATTGTTGGGATTGTCCTGATAGCCATCGACAAAATCCCAGATGTAGACGTTGCGATTGCCCGCGCGCTGGGCGCAGTCGGCGATCGCTTGCTCCACGCGCTCTTCTTCGGGCGTGGGAATGTAGAGCAGCGGATAGCAGGCACGCAGCAGCAGCTCGAATTCGTCGCGAAAGCTCATAGTTTGCCTCGCGTCCTAGGCATTGTCCGATTCCGCAAGTTGCGCTTTGAGCGCTTCCAGCGGCGCCCAACGGCTGTCGCGCTGTGGCCCATCCCGATACGCGTACTGGCTTTGCACCGACTCTTCGCCACATAAGGCCTGCAGCGGCAGGCTCAAGCACAGCTGCTCGTACAGCCACCCTTCCGGCGAGAACGTCCCATCGGGCGGCAAGGACTCCCAGCACTGCTCCAGCGGCACTTCGCCATCGGCAGGGGGAGCGTCGGCATCCCGCAGCCAGATGAGCTCTTGGGTATCCACCCACAGCCGCTGGTTGTACTGTTGCAGGCTGCGATCACAAGTCAGCGTTGCGATGGTCTCGGCCCGGCCGACAACCGTCAGGTAGTAACCGCAGTGGGTGACGGTTAGCCCGCCGCGCACCGGCGTTAGGCTCTCAAAGCCCTCTAGGAATTCCGCAACGGGGATGTGCAGTTGCCCGCCGGGTTGCTTGCGGAGTTGGGGAATGGCGATGGCTTCCATGGCTCGCTCAGGCGGGATTGCGCTCGGGACGGTAGCGCACGGCCAAGTAGCGGTTGGGCTCCTGACCGCGACTGTAGGTCTCTAGATCGCGGTATTGCTTGAGCCAGGTATGGACCTGCCGGCGCTCGGCTGAGGACAGGGACTCAATGTACGATTCTTGTCCGGTTTCGCGTACTTGCTGGGCAACGCGCTCGGCCAGCTCTTGCAGTTGTTGCTGCCGCCGCTGGCGGTAGCCGTTGAGCTCGATGGCGTACGCGCTCTGGGCATCTGGGGCCAGTCCCTGATTCAGCAGCGTGTTGGCCCAGTACTGCAAGGCATCCAGCGGTGCCCCATCCGCGCCTAGCAGCGACTCGAGCTGCTGCTGCGTCAGCGCCATCTCGTCAATAACCAGCCACTGGGCTTCTGCATCGCACGCTGCCACCAGCTCGGCAGAGGGCGCTTTGACAGCCACCGGGATTCCCATAAGCGCCAGCGCGCGCTCCAGCCATTCCTTGCCTCGCTGCCACTGCGCCTCGGCCATCGCCTAGCCCGATGCTTGCTCTTTTTCCTTTTTCTTCGAGCGCTTCTCAAACGGCAGCTCGTCCTCTCCCTGCGCTTTGGCTTGCTGTTGCTCCTGCTGCTCGGCCAGCTTTTGCAAGTTCTCGGGCAGGGGCTCGCGCATCAGGATCAGGGTTTGCAGGATCTGGAAGATGTTGGCAACGACGATGTAGAGCAGCACCCCGGCCGGTAAGGGAAAAAACAGGAACATCCCGGTAAACAGGATGGGCGTAATTTTGGTAATGAGCTGCTGTTGGGGATTGGCGCTCGAGCCTTGCTGGCCTGAGAGCACCTGGTTGAGGTACAAGCTCAGGCCAAAGAACAGCACCATGCCCACAATGTCCCAGTGAACGGTGCCGTCCTCATCGACGGCGCCCACGCGGCCCAGCGCCTCAATGAACAGGAAGCCTTCGTCTTTGGCAACGCCCGGAATTTTGGCCTTAATGGAGGCCTCGCCGGGCTGGAGGGCTTCGATGGTGCCATCCTCGCTAACGCGCACCCGCTGCGAGCCGCGGGTCACTTCAAACTGCGGCTGCATGGCCACCTGTGCTTCCTCCTGGGCAGCGAGGGCTTGCAGGGGCTTGCCTTGCTCGGTCTGGAACGCAACCTGGGTGCGATCGCCCACGGCGAGCTGCTTGCCGCTGGGCAGGGTGGAAACGATGGGATAGCGCTCGTCTTTATCCAGATAGACGTTTTTGGCCTCACTGGTAAAGGCCTGCGGCTGGACGCGCTCGAGTTGGTCTTGCGGGAAAATCTCGATGTTGAAGGTGTACTCGGCAGCCGAGAAGGGCGAGCCCCGCAGCGTGGTGAAGAGCGCGATCAGGATGGGCATCTGCAGCAAGATGGGAACGCACCCCGCCAGCGGGTTGCCGAACTCCTTGTAGACCTCGCTCATCGCCTGCTTTTGCTGGGCGGGGTCATCCTTGTAGCGCTCTTGCACCTCCTTAACCCGCCGCTGCATCTCGGGCTGGGCGATCCGCATCCGCCGCATGCTGCGGATGGACTTGGCGCTCAGCGGATAGAGGGCAAAGCGGATGACTAGCGTCAGCGCAATGATGGCGAAGCCGTAGCTGGGCACAATCCTGTAGAAAAAATCCAGGATTGGCAGCATGATGGTATTGGAGAGGAAGCCGATGCCGAAATCCATTCGTTGCTCGTCTGGCCCTGGCGCCGTGTTGCTGTCTCAATCCTAATCGATTGGCTGCCCCGCGCGGGGCGCGCTGGCAGCGAGCCGCTCGGCTCAGCTGGCGATCGCCTCCAGCGGCTTCCCGGTTTTGTCGGCAGCTCGCTCGGCAATGTAGTTGTAAATATCGCGGTGCTTGGGGACTGCGCGCATCTCGAGGCGGCTTTTATCGCGCATCGTAATGACGATGTCACCCCAAAGCCCGATGCCGCGGGGCACTTGCACGATTTTGGCGATTTCGGAGTAAACGATATCGGTACGGTCGCGACTGCGCCAACCGCCGCGGATGGAGATCCGGCGGTCGGTGATGCGATAGCGCAACCATAGCGCCCGCACGATAGCTCCCACCGTTAGCGGCAGGCAGACCACTGTCAGCGCCAGCAGCAGGTTGATGAGCAAATCGCCCACGTGCGGCCCCCCCTCAAAAAACGTTTCCTCGCGGACTCCCATCGCTTACCTCGGCTCGGACCAGTAGCTGCTCCAATTCTTGCAAAAAATATTGGTAGTCGCAGGCCGAGGCGCCCGGCTTGGCAATGGCAACCACCTTCCAGCCGGGCTGGATCTGGGGAAGCAGGGCCTTAAAGGCAGCTCGCAGCTGGCGCTTGATGCGATTGCGAACGACGGCTTTTTTGCTGACCTTTTGACTGACCGCAATGCCAAATTGGGGCGGCGGCAGTCGCTCGCCGCGAACCGGCAGCGCGCGCAGTGTCAGGTAGCGCCCCCGGCAGCGCAGCCCTTTTTTATAAACGGCCTTGAATGCCTGCCGGCGCTTGAGCCGGTAAGTTTGCGGCAGTCCCACCCGCTAGACCGACAAGCGGTGGCGCCCCTTGCGGCGCCGCGCGTTAATGATGCGCCGGCCGTTATTGGTCCGCATCCGCGCCCGGAAGCCGGATCGGCGTTTTTGCTTTAGCTTGGTACCGCATAGGGTGCGCTTGGGCAACGGCGATCGCCTCCTTGCTTGTAGCTAGCTCCAGCCACCCGATGCTAGCTCAGCTGTGCCTTGGCCGCTCAACCGATGCTTACGATCCAGGTGCCGATGTAGCGCTGGCCGGGGGGCCCTTTTTGGGGACTGACTTGCAGGTGAAAGTAGTAAGTCCCCGCGTAATCTGGATTCTGGACGTTGGAGAGCACGATCTCGGCGCTGCGCTCCCCCGAGAGCGGTTGCTGGGGTACCAGGACGATCTCGTTTTGCTCTTGGCGCCACTCGGCTTGCTCGAGCGGCACAGCATCCCCATCGACGCGGATCTCGATTTTATCGGGGTCGAATTCCCCGTCGTAATAATCGGGGTAGCTGATTCTGAGCTTGTAAGCTCCCTTGTCCTTGAGCTTGCTGGCGGGCACTTTCAAACGGTAGCGGTCGATGGTATCCGGGCGCCCGTCAAAATCCAGGCTATAGTCGAGGATGTTCTTGCGCTCGACGCCGCTAAAGATCGTCAGGCCACTTCCTTGCGCCCAGCTAGCAGCCGGGATGCCAGCCACCCCCAACAAGCACCCGGTAACGGCGGCTCCGGCCACCAGGCGTTTCGCGCGCGATTTTGCTGCAACCATAGCTGTCAAATTCCTCATTAATAGGGAGGCGTGCTGTCTGCGGCAATCGCTACTGACCGACAGCCCCACCTACACAATACCGACTGGCGATGCTTTGCTTGGGTTCCGCCCGCTCGTTGGCGCTCGAACCTCGCGATCGCTGCTGGCTCATGGTAGGGTAGCGCGCCGGAGTGCGGTTGTCGAAATTTGAGGCCCCCTAGAAGCGCGGACGCTTGCCAAGGCCATCCCAACTGCCAGCCCGGACGGTTGCATGCGTACCGACTGCCGTCAATTGCAAGGAGCCTGAATGAAAGTCGCGGTCCCCAAAGAGAGCGCTGCAGGCGAGAAGCGCGTTGCCTTAACGCCCGATGCGGTACGGCGCCTGACCAAAGATGGCTGGGAATGTCAGATCGAAGCTGGAGCCGGCGAGGCAGCCTACTTTAGCGATGCCGATTACCAGGAAGCTGGCGCCTCCGTTGTCACCGATCGGGCTTCACTTTGGGTGGGTGCCGATGCGGTGGCTCGGGTCGCCCCACCCAGCAGCGCGGAAATCCAGCAGCTGCCAGCCGGCAGCGCGGTCGTGGGCTTTTTCGATCCGTTGGGGCAGCCCCGGATCGCCCAGCAGTTGGCCCGGCAAAACATCACGGCGTTGAGCTTGGAGCTGATCCCGCGCATCAGCCGCGCCCAGAGCATGGACGCGCTCTCATCGCAAGCCAACATTGCTGGCTACAAATCCGTTTTGCTGGGTGCCTCGGCGCTCCCCAAGTTCCTGCCCATGCTGACCACGGCAGCCGGAACCATCCGGCCGGCGCAGGCCTTCATCGTCGGCGCTGGGGTAGCCGGCCTGCAGGCGATCGCCACGGCCCGCCGCTTGGGGGCTCTGGTAGAAGCCTTCGACATTCGCCCCGAGGTCAAAGAACAAGTCGAGAGCCTGGGCGCCACCTTTGCTGAGGCCCAGCTGGATGAGGCGGCCACAACCGAGAGCGGCTACGCCCGCGAGGTCTCGCAGGATTCGCAGCAACGCAGCCAGGCCTTAATTGCCGAGTGCGCCGCCCGAGCCGATATCGTCATTACCACCGCTCAAGTGCCGGGCAAGCGAGCGCCCCAGCTAGTCACCGACGCCGCGATCGCGCAGATGCAGCCCGGCTCGGTCATTGTTGATTTGGCTTGCGAGCAAGGCGGCAACTGCGAAGGCATTGAGGCGGGCCGAGAAATTCAGCGCCATGGGGTGACGCTCATCGGCCCGGCCAAATTGCCCTCTTCCATGCCCGTCCACGCCAGCCAGATGTACGCCCGCAACGCTACGTCGCTGCTGCAGCACCTGATCCGGGACGGCCAGCTGCAGCTCGACTTTGAAGACGACATTACCGATAGTACGTGCTTGACCCACGGCGGCGAGATCCGCAACCAGCGCGTCAAAGATGCGCTAGCCGTCGAGGGGACTACCGTCTAGACCCGCTCGACTAAGGAGCTGAATCCGCATGAGTGCAACGGCCCTCATTAGCAGCCTGTTCGTTTTTGTCCTCGCCGCTTTCGTCGGGTTTGAGGTCATCACCAAAGTCCCGCCCACCCTGCACACGCCCCTCATGTCGGGCGCCAACGCCATCTCGGGCATCACCTTGCTAGGGGCAGTCCTGATCGCGGGCAGTGACGGCAGCTCCCTGGCCAGCGGCCTGGGCTTTGCCGCCGTCGTGCTTGCCACCATCAACGTTGTGGGGGGCTTTCTGGTTACCGATCGCATGCTGCAGATGTTCAAAAAATAGACCGCCCGGAGGAGCAACTCGGACGTGAGCGATTATTTGCCCACTGTCATCCAACTCAGCTACATCGTTGCGGTGTCGCTTTTCATCCTAGGGCTCAAAAACCTGGGATCCCCCGCAACAGCTCGAAAAGGCAACCTGCTGTCGGCCACCGGCATGTTGCTGGCTGTGGCCGTCACGCTGCTCCAGCAGCAGATTGTCAGCTACTCGACTATCCTGCTGGGCCTGGCGGTTGGCGCCGCCATTGGGGCCATCCTGGCGCGGCAGGTCGTCATGACGGCCATGCCCCAAATGGTGGGCTTTTTTAACGGCCTGGGCGGTGCCGCTTCGGCCCTGGTTGCCCTGGGCGAGTTTTGGCGCTCGCTCGGGGGCGGCGTTCCGCTCGCCGCGATCGTCACCATCGTGCTGGGGGTCGCAATTGGCGGGCTGACGCTGACGGGAAGCTTGATTGCTGTCGGCAAGCTGCAAGGGGTCATTAGCGGTCAACCCCTGACGTTCCCGCTGCAACGACCGGCAAATGCCCTACTGCTGGCCGGATTGCTGGCCTGCAGTGCCTACCTGCTGGTCAGTCCCGAGAGCCAGTTGGTCTTGCTAGCCACCACCGGCATTGCAGCGCTGTTGGGCATTTTGCTCGTCGTTCCCATTGGCGGGGGCGACATGCCCGTTATTATTTCGTTGCTGAATTCGCTATCCGGCTTAGCTGCCAGCGCCGCCGGCTTTGTTGTGGGCAACAACATGCTGATTGTGGCCGGCGCGCTCGTTGGCGCTTCGGGCCTGATCCTGACCCAAATCATGTGCAAGGGCATGAACCGCTCGCTGCCCAGCGTCCTGTTTGGGGCCTTTGGCGGCGGTAGTGCCGCCACAGCTGGCACTGCGGGAGCGCAGGACGAGCGCTCGGTCCGCTCCATCGACCCCGAAGAAGCCGCCATGATGCTGCGCTATGCCAACTCGGTAGTCATCGTGCCTGGGTACGGCATGGCTGTTGCCCAAGCGCAGCACGCCATCCGCGAGCTCTCCGATCTGCTCGAGCAAGCCGGTGTGGATGTTAAGTACGCCATCCATCCGGTGGCGGGCCGCATGCCAGGGCACATGAATGTGCTGTTGGCCGAGGCCAACGTGCCCTACCCCCAGCTCTACGATATGGACGACATTAACCCTTACTTTGAAAAAACCGATGTCGCCCTGGTGGTGGGGGCTAACGATGTCGTCAATCCGGCTGCCCGCCACGATGCCAGCAGTCCCATTTACGGCATGCCGATTTTGGCTGTGGAGCAAGCGAGCAACACTATCGCCATCAAGCGCAGCCTGGGCCAGGGCTTCTCGGGCGTTGAGAACGAGCTGTTCTTCAAAGACCGCACCATGATGCTGTTTGGCGGCGCCAAAGAGGTGGTGGGACAGCTAGTGACCGAGGTCAAACAGCTCTAGCGCCGCAACGGTTTTGGGACGCGCAGGCCGGATGGGGACGGATCCCAGCCGCCTCACGCCGCTTGGATGCCGGTGCCAGAACGGGCATCGCTAGCGCGGTGTAAGCCCTGCGATAGATTAAGGCACGAGCGCTGCCATATAGGCTCTTAATCGAGTCGATAAGCAGCGAGGCCGCTCTATGGCAGCCGTATCTTGTCCCTGCTGCGGTAGCTCCCGATTGCTGCGCCATGCGCGGCACAATCGCGTATTTTGGTTGTGTCCGTCCTGCCGCCAAGAGGTATTGCCGCTCGAATTGCCTGCTCGCTTCGAGTCCGTCCCTGCTAACAACTCGCACGCCTAGCGTTTCCGCAGCACCGCGGCTGTTAAATGCGTCCGGCTTCTTCCCAGGTCGAGCAGGCACGGGGGAATTTTTCGATCCAAAACGGCTTCTGGTTGGGGCGGCGTTAACTCTGGTAAAGAGATTAGTAAATTAGGGGATATTTGGTCTAGCTTAGTTAATAGAAGGTGCTTGGTTCTTGATAAGCGGACGGGCACTCGCATTTATACCTATCTCTTGTCAAACGAGCTGGGGGAGTACCATGACTAAAACCGTTGTCAACTTGACCGAATCGATCACGCAGGAGGAGCTCAACAAGCGGCTGGACCAATATCCGAGCAACCACCCGTACCGAGCCATCTTTAGCCTGCCCAAGCCCCGCGAGGAGCTCATCTCGTTCATTTTGTGGCGCGTTCCGCACCAATACACTTGCTGCGAGGCCGGTGAGAGCGGGATAGCCAGTGCCGATGCGACGGTTGCCGCGCAGCTGCGATCGCAAATTGTCCAGTTGCTTGAGGAAGGCATGAGCCGGATTTGCCAGCGACGCGATCGCGGGTGCGATGTCACAGCGGCGAGCGAGCGCAACGCCGTCGTTTGCAGTCCCTCGCACTGGTTTGGCTAGCGTGCCCTGGTTGCCCGAGGCCGCCGCGCGGCATGACCATTGCTTGCTAGACTGAGCGGGCGGCCAAGCCCTGCCGCGTCAACAGCCCGCTGGAAAACGCTATGGATGGGTGGCGCAAGCTCAAGCACAACCCGCTCGCTCGCTTGGGGGGCTTGCTGCTACTCGTTTTTTATCTGGCCGTTATTGGGGCCGACTTTGTTGCCCCCTACGACCCCTACGTTGCGCAGCCCAAGGGGTCGTTGCTACCGCCGACCCAAATCCACTGGCAGAACCAACAGGGCGAGTTTGTCTGGCCCTACGTTTATCCCACCCAGCAAGGCCCCGTCCGACTGGAAACGGGCGAGCGGCAGTTGCGCGTTGATCGGGAGCAGCCCGCCCGGTTGACGCTGTTTGCGCGCGGTTCCACCTACCAGCTATTCCAGCTCAAGCTGCCGCTACCGCCCGATTTTCGGCAAGTTGAAATTTGGCCCGGCATTGAATGCGATCGGCACCTGTTCGGGACGCGCGGACCGGCCAAGTTCAACCTGCTAGGCACCGACGAGCAAGGGCGGGACCAGTTCAGCCGCCTCGTTCACGGCGGCCGCATTAGCCTTAGCATCGGGTTGGTGGGCATTGCTGTCTCGTTCCCGCTGGGCATGCTCATCGGCGGCCTGTCGGGCTACTTTGGCGGCTGGCTCGATGCAGCCCTGATGCGCTTGGTGGAAGTGCTGATGGCGATCCCCTCGCTTTATTTGCTCGTGGCGCTATCGGCCGTTTTGCCACCGGGGCTGAGCAGCGCCCAGCAGTTTTTGCTGATCGTCGTCGTCCTGTCGCTGGTCAACTGGCCGGGGCTGGCGCGCGTCATCCGGGGCCAGACGCTATCGCTCAAAGAGCGCGAGTTCGTCGAGGCCTCTCGCGCTATGGGGGCTAGTTCGTTCTACACCATCGCTCGCCAAATCCTGCCCCAGACCGTGACCTACGCCATCATCCAGGCCACGCTGGCCGTCCCCAGCTTTATTGTGGCCGAATCCATCCTGAGCTTGATTGGGCTGGGCATCCAGCAGCCCGATCCGTCATGGGGCAACATGCTCTCGCTGGCCACCAACGCCTCAGTCGTGGTGCTGCAGCCTTGGTTGATTTGGCCGCCGGCGCTGTTGATCGTGCTGACGGTCTGGGCCTTCAACCTGCTAGGGGATGGCCTGCGCGACGCGCTCGATCCGCGCACGCTGCAGTAGCAGGACTGCCCGGAGGCTTTGATGGGGACCCCCCCATTCCTCTATGATGGGCATTAACTTGCCCAGCTCAGCGAGGTCCTGCCATGAACCAAACGCCCGAGCGTGGCGGCGGGAACCTGCCTCCCGAAGATCGGCCGCAGGGGCTGACGCCGGCCGATCTCGATCACGTGGCCAGACTTAACCAGCAGGCCGAGCTGTTGCGCCAGTTTAACGATGCCTGCGGCGAAGCGCTGCAGGGGGTGCTCGAGACGTGCGAGTGGACGATTCGCCCGGGGGCTAAAGGCCCTCTACTAGAGATTACCTGTCCCACCTATGGGGCCTGGCGCCAAATTCTAGAGCGCAGCACCCAGATTGCCAGCTTGCTGCGCGCGATCGCCGGCCCCAATGCCGAGGTCAACCTCAACCAGCCGCGCCATCAGTTTGGCTATCAGCCATCGCCGCAAGCGCTCCAGCTGCGCCAGCAGGCCAGCCGCTACCGGCAGGAGTAAGCCAGCGGTGCGCTATTGGGCACTGCCATGTTTCAACCCCCTACCGAGCATAGGGGGTTGACTGCTTCTGCTCTCGATCCCGACGCCTCAGTTGCCAGCGGCTCCGTCATTGGCATGCGCCTGTTCGAGCTCTTGTGCGCTATCGGGCAGACCGTCCTTAAAGACCCGGCTGGCCAGGATCTCATCGGACTCAATGGTAATCAAATCGCCGGTGGTTAGCTGCCGGCCGCTCGAAAACAGCCGCTTGGCATGGCGCAGCCGGATGCGGTCGATGGCATTGCGGACGCTGCGCGCGTTGGCAAAGTGGGGCATCTGCATGCGCCGCTCGATGTAGTCGCGGAAGGCCTTTTCAGCTTCCGCACTAAAGCGATACTGGTAGCCTTCAATCATGCGACGCGAGATCTCGAGCAACTCATCCGGCGTAAAGTCCGGAAACTCGATGTGGTGGGCAATGCGGGATCGCATGCCCGGGTTGCTCTGGAAGAATTTCTCCATGAGGTGGTCGTAGCCGGCCAGGATGACCACGATGTCGTCCCGCTGGTTCTCCATGAACTGCAGCAGAATCTCGATCGCTTCCTGACCGTAGTCGCGCTCGTTCTCGGGCCGGTAAAGGTAGTAGGCCTCATCGATAAACAGCACGCCACCCATGGCGTTTTTGAGCACCTCTTTGGTCTTGGGCGCCGTGTGGCCGATGTACTCGCCAACCAGGTCGTCGCGCGTAACGGCAACGAGGTGCCCCTTGCGGACGTAGCCCAAACGGTAGAGAATGTCGGCCATGCGCGTGGCCACGGTGGTCTTGCCCGTGCCGGGGTTGCCGGTAAAGCACATGTGCAACCCAGGGTCGGCAGCGTGCAAGCCCATGCGCTTGCGGATCCGACCCACCAGCAGCAAGGTCGCGATTTCGCGGATGCGCTCTTTGACCGGCTGCAGGCCGACTAGCTCCTCGTCCAGCTTGTCGAGGACTTCCTGGATGCGGGCATCCTTGAATTCTTTTTCCAGGTCGATGGGCTCGTCGGTGGAGATCTCATCCAATGAGACCCCTTGTTCTTCTTCCGGCTGCTCCTCTTCTTCGGGCTCCTGCTCGGGTTGCCGGGATCCCCAACTGGTCGCTTGACTCATCGCTGCCCTCCTTTTGAAGCGCTAACGCCACTTCTATTATCGCCAGCCGGCTGGGGCAGCCAAGCTGCCCCAACCAACAGCTAGTCCGTTACTTGCTGTAGCGCTCGCCGGCCGGATTCTCGGCCACGGCGTAGCTGGTCATCATGTAGTGGATGTGGCGGTCGTTGGTCTCCTGCCGCTGCAGCAGGAAGCCAGGATCGTCGTCGGTGGGCCGGTTGACGATAAAGGACAGGGCCATGCTCTGCCGCTCGAGCGTATTGTCGTAGGCATTAACCTTGATGTAGTAGTTGGGATACGCTTTGCGGCACTCGTTGATCTCGTACATGATGGCCTCGGGGTCCTTCATGTCGAACATGGGAAGGCCCCACATCTCCCACTGGTTGTTGCGCGGGTGAGGGTCGTCGGTGAACTCGACGTTGATGACCCAGCCGTTGTTGATGGCGTACTGAACTTGCGCGCGGATTTCATCGTCGGTGAAATCGGGCAAGAACGAAAAGGTTCCTTGCGTCAGTCGCATAAAGCGTCTCCTTCTACGCGTGCGATGGTCTAGCTAGCAAGTGAGTAAGCGGGGGTGGAGCTTGCCAGGGCCCCACTGCGGGCCTGGCAAGCTCGGTGAATGTCCGCACCTAGGCGGCGGAAATTGCCCCCATTAGCTGCCGGTGGGCGTTGCCGCGTAGTCCGGCGTATCGGTGGGGGCGTAGTTGAAGCTAATGTCCTTCCAGGTATCGAGGGCCTGCTTGAGCGGCGTGCACCACTTGGCCGCCTTGTTCAGGATGTCGGGCCCTTCGTTGAAGTAGTCACGCCCTTCGTTGCGGGCCTGGATAATGGCCTCGATTGCCGTGCGGTTGGCGGTTGCACCGGCGGCGATGCCCATGGGGTGGCCAATGGTGCCGCCACCGAACTGCAGCATGGTGTCTTCGCCCAGATAGTACAGGAGTTCGTGGGCTTGTGCAGCGTGAATGCCACCGGAGGCGACCGGCAGGCAGCCGGGCATGGACGCCCAATCCTGCTCGAAGAAGATGCCCTTCATGCGATCGGGCTGCTGGTGCCGCTCGCGCAGGGTGTCGTAGTAGCCGGCAATCATGTTGGGGTCGCCCTCCAGCTTGCCGACCACCGTGCCGGCGTGGAGGTGATCCACCCCGGCCATGCGCATCCACTTGGCAATCACGCGGAAGCTGACACCGTGGTTTTTCTGCCGCGTGTAGGTGGCATGCCCGGCACGGTGCAGGTGCAGCAGCATGCCGTTCGCGCGGGCCCACTTGGCGATGGACTGGATGGCGGACTGGCCGGCCACCAAGTCGATCATGATGATGGGGCTGCCCACTTCCTTGGCGAATTCGGCCCGCTCGTAGATGTCCTCCATGGTGGCCGCGGTAACGTTGAGGTAGTGGCCCTTGACCTCGCCCGTGGCGGCATTGGCCTTGTGCACGGCCTCCATGACGTAGAGGTAGCGGTCCCGCCAGCGCATGAAGGGCTGGGAGTTGATGTTTTCGTCGTCTTTGACCATGTCGAGGCCGCCTTTGAGGGCCTCGTAGACGACGCGCCCGTAGTTTTTGGGCGAGAGGCCCAGCTTGGGCTTGGTGGTGGCGCCCAGCAGCGGCCGACCGTACTTGTCGATGCGCTCCCGCTCGCGCACGATGCCGGTGGCCGGCCCTTGGAAGGTCTTGATGTAGTGCGGCGGGATGCGCATGTCCTCCAGCCGCAGGGCCTTGAGGGCCTTAAAGCCAAAGACGTTGCCGATGATGGAGGCCGTCAGGTTGGCAATGGAGCCTTCTTCGAACAGGTCGATGTCGTAGGCGATATAAGCAAAGAACTGGTTGCTCTGACCGGGGACCTGTTCGACGTGATAGGCCTTGGCCTGGTAGTGCGTATAGGTCGTTAGGCGGTCCGTCCAGACCACAGTCCAAGTGGCGGTGGAGGACTCGCCCGCGACTGCCGCAGCTGCTTCTTCAGGCGGAACGCCTTCCTGCGGGGTGACGCGGAAGACGCAAAGGATGTCCGTGTCTTTGGGCGTGTAATCGCCATCCCAGTAGCCCATCTGGGCGTAGGGAATCACGCCCGGCTGATAGCGCTTTTCTGGGTCTTGGATGGGTCCCTTTTCAAACTCTTCTGCCATGGCTATCCAGGTGGTTATTTGACTGTTCCACTTTTACCAAGCTGCGTGCCTGTCAGGTGCTCTGGCGGGCAGGGCGTGCAGCTTGCGCTAGCGCAGGCTAACGCTCGCCAATTATCCTAACCCGAAACGCAGCGGCGTTCGGCAGCTCGATGCATGGTGAGTTTGCATGGCACATAAAAGGCTGCCTTATGGGAAGCAGCAACAGCAATCGCCATTGCTCAATGACGAACGAAAGCACCCGGCAAGCGAGATCGCCGGGGCACCTGCTGCGACGTGGGAAACCGTTCAGCCAGCTAGCGCTTCAAAGCGGGCGCGAATGGTCTCAACGCGCTTGCGATTGGTGCCCAAATCGGAACGGCCCAATCGCGAGGCCGAGCGCACGTGGATGGTGCCGTTGCCCTCATCCACATAGAACTCCACATCGTCCACAAAGCCCATGAGGCGCGTTTTGAACTCCACGTGCAGGTAGCGGTCCTGTTGGGTGACGGTGTGGGTGCGCGGCATTTGCGCGATCGCCTGCTGCAGGTATGCCATGGCCTGCTGCGCGCTGCAGCGGTACTTGATGGGATCGATGTAGCGTTCGGCGTCTTGGCTTTGGCTGCTAACGCAGTTGGGCGTACTGGGACAGGGCGCGAGCTTGCCGTCCCGGACGCCCAAATTGCTGGGTCGCTGGCCGGCGAACATGGCCGAGCCTCCTTGCAATGCAGTTGCTGTCTGGCGGCGCATTTTACGGTGCTGCCTCGGCCAGTACTGATTGGGCCTGCAGGCACCGGATCGCCGCTCGGTACTGCCGGTCGTCCTCGGTGGCGAGGCGATCACGCGAGAGCGGTTCTTGGGACACGACCCGATTGGGGACAATGCCGGAGGCATCAATGTCGCGTCGGGACGGCGTTTCGTACTTGGCTACGGTGACAGCCAAGCCCGTCTCATCGGGCAGCTCGAACAGCGATTGTACCGACCCCTTACCGAAGGTACGCTCGCCCACCAAGGTGGCGCGGCCGTTATCTTGCAGGGCGCCGGCCAAAATCTCGCTGGCGCTGGCCGAGCCGCGGTCGATGAGCACCACTAGCGGCGCCTCGGTGAGCGCGTCACCGCTCGCCCGGTAGCGTTGCACGGTCCCTTCGCGCGCGACCATCTGTACGATTTCGCCTTCATCCAGCCACAAGCGCGCTGTCTCGATGCCGGCTTGCAACAATCCCCCTGGGTTGCTGCGCAAATCCAGCACGTAGCCCTGCGCCCCTTGTTCCTCTAGCTCTGAGAGGGCCTGGGCGAGTTCGCTGCGGGCGTTGGCGCTGAATTGCGCCAGGCGCAAGTAGCCCACCGGGAATGAGGCGCTTTGGCGGTCCAGGCTGGCCCGCACCGGGCTGAGCGAGATGCGATCGCGCACGAGCTCGATCTCTCGCGGCGAGGCCTCGGGCGCGCTCGCGGGCTCGACTGTCAGTCGCACCCGGGAGCCGCTGGGACCGCGCATGCGGCTGGCGGCTTCATCTAGGGATAGCTCGCTCGTGCTGACCCCATCGACGGCCAGGATGCGATCGCGCGGCTCGATGCCCGCCGCCGCAGCCGGCGAGCCATCGATGGGGGCAACCACTTCGATCGCGCCCGACTCGGAGGCCATATCGATCTGTAACCCCACCCCCGAGAGCTCACCCGAGGTGTTGACCTGCAGGTTGCGGTAGCGATCGGGGCGGAGCAAGCGCGTAAACGGATCGTCTAGGGTTGCCAGCATCCGCTCGATGGCCTGGTAAGTCTGCTCGCGATCCGCCCAATCCTGCTCCAGGAAGTCCTGGCGAACGAACCACCAGTTTTGGCCGTTGAAGTTCTCGTCCCAATAGGTGCGATTGACAATGCGCCAGGCGCGGGCAAAAACCTGTTGCTCTTCGCTCAAAGCGGCCGCGCTGCTCGTGCCGCCCAACCAGCACGCGGCAACTGCCAGTGCCACCAGGATGGCCGGTCCGAGATAGCGTCTCAGAATGAGGCAAATCATGGTCTCTAGCGGAGGGCCCTTGCCTTAACCCAAACTTTTTCTAGCTTAGTTGCTGGCTGGCAGCTGCAGCCAGCAGCCATGCCCGGCAATCCCTCACTGGGGCCAGGCTGGTGTGTTACGGTTTAGCTGGCTAGGCGAGTGGCGAACGAGGCGCTGCGTCCCTGATGGCAGGGCTTGAAGCCAACTGCCGCCTGCCTTTGCCAGTGCGCCCAGCTGCCCGACGAGTGCGGCGCTTGCAATAGTCCCCGTGCAGTGGGACAGCGCGAATCGGCAACACGACCTCTAGCTAGCTGGCCTCATGTTTACCAAGCAATTCACGGACTCCAAGGCTTACCAGTGGTTCCAAGAGCGGCTGGAAATTCAAGCCATCTCGGATGATGTCAGCAGTAAGTACGTCCCGCCCCACGTCAATATTTTTTACTGCCTGGGCGGCATTACGCTGACCTGCTTTTTAATTCAGTTCGCGACTGGCTTCGCGATGACGTTTTACTACCAGCCCACTGTGGGTCAGGCCTTTTCGTCAGTGCAGCATCTAATGAATGATGTCAGCTTTGGCTGGCTGATCCGCTCCATCCACCGCTGGTCCGCCAGCATGATGGTGCTGATGATGATCCTGCACACGTTTCGGGTCTATCTCACCGGTGGCTTTAAAAAGCCGCGCGAGCTGACCTGGATTACAGGCGTAATCTTGGCCGTCATTACGGTGTCGTTTGGCGTGACTGGGTACTCGCTGCCCTGGGACCAAACCGGATACTGGGCTGTCAAGATTGTCTCGGGCGTTCCAGATGCCATTCCGCTGGTTGGCGGTACGTTGGTTGAGCTCATCCGCGGCGGTGCTAGTGTCGGTCAAGGGACGCTCAGCCGCTTCTACAGCATGCACACCTTCGTTTTGCCCTGGCTGATTGCAGTCTTTATGCTGCTGCACTTTTTGATGATCCGCAAGCAGGGCATCTCGGGGCCGTTGTAAGCGCGAGCGGCGGCCGCTGCACCGAAGTGATTGCAACTAGGGGAGAACGCGAGCGATGCCTGTCAAAAAACCCGACTTAAGCGATCCGCAACTGCGCGAGAAACTTGCCAAGGGCATGGGCCACAGCTACTACGGCGAGCCTGCCTGGCCCAACGACCTGCTGTACGTTTTTCCGGTCGTCATCCTGGGCACGATTGGCCTATGCGTTAGCTTGGCGGTTCTTGACCCGGTCATGCGAGGGGAGCCGGCCAATCCGTTTGCGACGCCGCTAGAGATTTTGCCGGAGTGGTACCTCTACCCGGCCTTTCAAATTCTGCGCATTTTGCCCAACAAGCTGCTGGGCGTTGCTGGCATGGCTGCCATCCCGGTGGGATTGCTGCTGGTGCCCTTTATTGAGAACGTCAATCCGTTCCAAAACCCCTTCCGCCGCCCCGTTGCGACCGGCGCATTCTTGTTTGGCACGGTCGTAACTATTTGGCTGGGCATCGGCGCGACCTATCCCCTCGATGAATCGCTGACCCTGGGCCTGTTCTAGGTTGCCGGGCGCACGAGCGAGCCCAGCGCAGCGCGATCCGGCTCGGCCGCGATCGCGCTTTTAGGTTTTAGCGAGCGCAACCGATCTAGGATAGAGGGCATCGGGGGAGCTTCAGGAGGCCACCGTGAAGCAGCAATTCCCGACGCGGCTACAGCTCGGTTTCCCGGGTGGCGGCTGCTTGCTGACCCTGCTACTGGGCGCCTGGGTACTGGGATCGCTGGGGTTAGGTTGGGTGGTCAACGCCCTGCTAATTGCCATTGTCGCCTCGGTTGCGCTCCCTGCCCTTGCCTGGACGGGGTTCCGCCTGTGGTTGCGCTGGAAGGTCGTTGCTGATCGCTGCCCGATTTGCGGCTACGAGTTTGCCGGGTTCAACAACACCCAGTGCCGCTGCCCTAGCTGCGGCGAGACCCTGCAAGTCCAAAACCGGGCGTTTGAGCGCATAACGCCCCAGGGCACGGTTGATGTTGAAGCTGTGGATGTTTCGGCGCGCCAGGCCGACGAGTAGGCCTAACTAGCGCGATAAGCGCAGCGTGTAGGGGTGCGAGCCTTGGCCCTGCTCGCCGACGTAGATGCGGTACGTCCCGGCTTGCCAGATCCCCGACATTTGCGGCCCGCCCGAGAACTCGCTGGCCAGCGCGCAGAACTCGCCCTCTGGGCCGCGGACCAACAGCGTGGGCTGCCCGCCCTGGGCTCGGACCTGTAACTTCATGCGATTGACCCGCTCGGTCACGCGAAGCGTTTGGTTGGGCGACTGGGCGATCACGCCGCAGTTGTCGCTGGCAACCGAACCGCCCGAGCGCCCGCTTGCGGTTAGCGTCTCTGAGCTCGAGGGGGAAACAGTCAGCGTCTCGGCGCGCGCTGCCGCGGTTGTGCCGCCTACCACCAGAGCGGCAAGGGCGGGCAAGGCGAGCAAGCGGGCAAAACGCATGGCGATCGCGCGTGCAGTTCGCGTGGTTGAGGGATACTTCTATTCTAAGGCGGGCTCGCGATCGCCTGCCTGCCGCGCCGGTTGCATCGGGTGCGCATTGACATCCTCGCCGCCCTAAAGGACGGCGATTCCCGCTTCATTAGGTGCCACCTAGCGCCCTAAGGCGCCCCGGCACATCCCCTCCACGGGCTATTTC